>JBGPNM010000038.1:0-12094 GCA_041487535.1 Candidatus Saccharimonadia bacterium | reverse complement strand
CAATCTCTTGAGCGGGCTTATTGCCTACCAGCTGCAGCCAAAGAAGCCCGCAATTCATTACACAAGAACAGAGCAGCGGTTGCTGACGCAACCGCTGCTTACGGAAGTCTGACGGTTTCCGTTATGTCGAACTGGGGTTAATAATAACTATTAGTATTGTCGAAATGCAACTGTTTCTGAAATATTGCTGAGACTACATTGTGTCGAATAGAGATATACGGTCAAGCAATTGCGCGGTTAGTATTAAAATAGGCCTGGTATAGTAACTACTATGTCCCGCCACTATCGCTACCGACGCTCCAAAGATACTGAGGCTGCAGGCAGTTTCGTGTTGGTTATAGCAGCAGCCGTGATCATTGCGTACCAGAAGCTTTCTACTCAAGCGCTCGAACTACTCATTGCCGGAGCGCTCTTGCTAGTGGTCACGGTGATTGGGCTGGTATTACTTCTCCACTTCAAACGAGCAGAACACGAGAGACAAAAGCTTCGGACGCTATCAATGGTCGGCATAAATGTCATGGACCCTTTGGCGTTTGAAAAGTATGTAGCCGAGCTGCTGAAGAGCCAGGGATATGGCCAGATCACCCTCACTGAGAAATACGATTACGGCGTAGACATTATTGCCGTCAAAGATGATATTAGTTGGGGCATACAAGTTAAGCGGTACAGTGACCTGGTCAAGGCTGAAGCCGTTCGCCAAGTCGTTACCGCGCTTCGTCAATACAACTGCCAGCGATCAATGGTGGTTACGAACAATGTCTTTAGCAGGCCGGCTAAGGTCCTTGCCGCAAGCAACAACTGTGTGTTGATTGACCGGGACGGTCTAGCTGAGTGGATGGTGGCATTTCAGGCAAAGGGTTCCCGGAAATCGAGTGTACCAGTATCGGCGCTTCCGCAGGTTTGAAGCGCCGACTTGCCTAATTGTGTTAGCTTCGCCAGTATACTTAATCGCTTCAGCCGTCACCCACGTTGTCGGCCTTACCCGCGGTTTATTGCCAATTCCCACCAGCAGAGGACACGCAGACGGATTATCTGGGTCTTCTTCGTCCTGAAGCCGTGGGCAGCTCTTTCGAGTCATCTTCGGCTCCTTGTTTAGTTGGTACTCACAAGAATACCGAAAACAACGACAAAGAAATCTGCCCGCTTTAAAGATTTAGCGGCAACCCGTTTTTGTTCTTAAGCCGAAAGTTTACACCCCCGAAATTAGCCCTCTCTACAGATTAGCGACAAAGAAAAAGGACACCGAAGTGTCCAATATTTCCCAAATGGTGCGGGTCAGGGGACTCTAACCCCTGGCCTCGTCCTTGGCAAGGACGCGCTCTAACAACTGAGCTAGACCCGCTCGTAGGTGACGAGATAATTTTATCAAATTATCTCCGGTACTAAATGGTGGCTCCTCCCAGACTCGAACTGGGGACACAAGGCTCTTCAGGCCTCTGCTCTACCAACTGAGCTAAAGAGCCGCATACGACCCGTTTATAATAACTTCTTCGCAGACATATTTCAATGTCCTATAACCTGAGTCTCAAAACCTTCCCCGAAACCGCGACCGACTCGCAACCGAACTCGTTGAGGACCCCGTATTTTGAGTGAGGCAATGCAGTTTTGGAGCGCACAGTCCTAATAGTGGGAGGGTTTTGAGACTCAGGTCCTATAAACCCGAATCACGAAGCTAACCAACAGATAAAGCGTGCCGTTTGTTACTCTTAAAGTATCTAACGCTAAAAGAGTAAACAAACCATGCACGCTTTACTAAAATAACATATCGTAGATGTCTACGTCTGGGTAGATGACACCCTGTCGCCAAAGGTCGGTATCGGCCGTCCTTCAGTTCTTCGCGACAGCGAAGTATTGACCATCCTTATCTGGGATGGCCTCACTGAGCCACATAAAACGTTGCGGGGTGTGTACGCTTGGATGGCACGTGAGTACGGTGACTGCTTCCCCAGGTTGCCTCGATACCAAAACTTCGTTGCGCAGGTTCACCGCTTACTGCCGACTATGAGCCAGTTGTTGCAATCGACGCTCTCGACGGCAGCGCCGCTGCGTTTCGCCGATTCAACGATGCTGCCAGTCTGCAAGATCTTCAGAGCCGACCGCCATCGGGTAGCTAGAAGCGCTGCTGCATTCGGCAAGAACCACCAAGGCTGGCACTACGGCTTCAAGCTGCATGCCAGCATCGACCATGAGAACCGTTTGGCAGGACTGTTCTTTACGCCCGCCAATGAGAGTGACGTGTTACAGCTCAAACATCTCGTCAATCGGCACACCAGGATAGTGGTAGCTGACGCCGGCTACACAGCCCAAGTGACCAGACGGCATATCTGGCGGGGCTTCCGTTGTATCGTCGTCTCGCCGCCTCGGCCAAAACAACAATGGCTCATGGCTAGTTGGCAACACCCGCTACTCACCCTCAGGCCAAAGATAGAAGCGACTTTTCGGCAAACTCAAGGAGCAACACTTCTTGGTCACTTCGTTCCCAAGAAGTGTAAGCGGCTATTTCGTCCATTACCTACGGGTGCTGCTGGGGTACCAGATGAGAGTTTCGTGATTCGGGTCCTATAAGAGGTGAAGAGAGTTATTCTATGAGGTCTTTGGCGCATGCGAAATATCAACCACAGCTGTCACAAACCGATAGCGCGGAGCTGACTGCTTCTTACCTACTGCGTCCGAAACGTTCCAACCGTACTCCAAGCACTCATCCCAGCTTGATTGATCGCCCTTACTCTCCAGTAGTAAGCAGTTGCCGAAGACAAGTTGACTCTTGTAGCAGTGGAGAGCTGAGATGAATTGTAGTCGAATGAGCTGAAAGATGAGTACTTAGATATTTGCACCTGATACCCTACAGCTCCGCTAGTTGAACTCCAGCTCGTGACCAACCCTGACCCGCTTACCGTAACGCCTCCGACCGGCTTATACAATGTCGGCACACCTGGCAACGCCGGAGGAGCCGTTGTTGGGCTCACGAGCCCCATCGCCATTAATGGCAGCGAATAGGTACTGCTGCTGAATGCAGGATTATAGCTGAGGTTAAAAGTAGTCGCACTGTTTACGTTAACCTGGCTGCCAACCAAGCTCCCATTTAATGTTAAGTTCGTTGCGTTAACATTAATTGCACCGTTCGGCGCGTAGAGCAGCCCGAGATTCCTGTTACCGGTACTGTTCACATTAACGTTTTGGCCGGCATACATGAGGACGCCGTTGTGCGGATCGTTTGTCTGGTACGTACTGTCGGTTGTATAGTCAGTGATCGTCCCAGTGGCGACAATACTGAGCGGGCCGCTCAGATTCACATCGTACATGTCGACTTTGCCTTGGGCGTAAATGATGCTATTGAGCGTAGTTCCTACCGAATCAAGTTTCAGATCAGAAGGAAAGACAACCGTGGCCAGGGATTGGTACAAGCTTAACGGATACGCAAGCATCGGTACACTGGCAGCGCCCGTTGTAATGGCTGGTATCTGGGTATTTGTATTTGTCGAAGTGATCGTATTGGCAGTGCCTACCGTGGTAAATGTGGTGCCCAGGCTTGAGCCGGTATTCCCGTCAATGTAGGTAGTCCCATTTGAGAATATGTCGCCAGAGATAGTAACTCCGGTCCCCCACAAGAAGCGTAAACTCGATCCTGTCGCATTGCTGAAGACTACATATTTGTTTATGATGATCGGCCCGGAGTCGCGCGATTGTTCAAGGTTGCCCGCGATATCCATAGAGCGGTAATTAGCGCGCGAGACACCATTGCCGCTGAGGACAAACGAGTTGTTGGCGCCGCTTCGATTAGCCCAGGTGGACCCTCCGTCTAAACTGTATTGCTCGTAGTCCACGCCGGATAGATTATCGGTACCTGCGAGCCCAACAGTGACAGTATCTCTAAATATGCCGTTGGTATCTCGCGGCCCTGTTGCCGTGCCGGAGGTAACCGGCGGCGTCCAATCGATATCCACCTGGACCAATTGAGTATTCTCGACATTACCCATGCCGTCTACCGAATAGTAGTTAACGTTGTAAATGCCTTCTTGGTTGAGTGCAATTGAAGCCGAGTAAGTCGACTGACTGCCCCCATTAATCGTGTAGTAAGTGTGAAGTCCAGATGGTCCGCAAGGAGCGGTGGCGCTCAGCGTGACCGTAGCCGGAGATCGCCACCAACCGTGGTTGCCGGGAGTATTTCCAGTCACGCTGGAGGTGGTCGCAGGCGGTGTATTGCACAGCGTTCCGCCCCCGCCATACCCTAGATATCCGTTTTGGCCCGGATAAGGGTCAGAAAAGGCCTGCATTGAATTGCACGTACTTTGAGACGTTCCTGATGGACAGTATATGAACACCCCGCTTGGCGAAAGATGGAAACCATCGATAGCAGAGCTGTAGCTTCCCCCTGCCGAATATCGTTCATATACGTCAAAGCCCACATATATGGGCTGATTGGAGGTCGCGATGTAAGCGGTAGCATCGGCCTCCTTTAATGCCGCATTGCTGTAATTGGTCGTAGAGATTACCTGCCATGGTCCAGTGCCCACTTTTTCGGCTATATTAATCTTGTCGAGGTAGCCGCTAGGGCTATTTGAGGTATCGTAAACCTTACCGTGCACATTTATTGGCCACGAGGTCGTCGCGGCAGGCATGATGGACCTATCAGGAGTTGTCTGTGGAACGTTCCACCACCCGCCAACCGCCTCAGCGGCATTATAGGGGCTGTCAGCAGGGCTGGAAGGTGTTCGGCCGCCTGGCGAGCAAACTTGGTTATATAGGTTACTTCCATCACCATCAGTGCCATATTTGATGAAACCACCGTATTGGTTCTTCCCTAAAGGCTCGATTGGCATTGAGGTTCCATTACCGCTGTCGGTTGCGTGTTTTTGGAGTCTAAAGTGCAGATGAGCACCAGCTGGACCTGATGGCAGAGAATTTCCTGAGTAGCCCGAATCCCCGACATATTGCCCCTGAGAAACATAGCCCGAAGAAACCCGATAGCCCGTATTGTTACCGCTGTTATCGCCGAGGTGTCCAAATGTCGCGATCCATCCGTCACCATGATCTATTGACAGCCAATTACCTAAACCCGAGCTATTGTATCCTGTGACTACATAGCCCGAGAAAACTGCGGCAAGTGGTGTGCCGGCGCGTAGCGCAAAGTCGACTGCATAATAATCATGAAGGCTGCCAACGTTAACGTGATCGCCGCAACCGTAGCTAAACCCTCCGTTGATCCTATACGAACCGTACATCCAGGGCATTCGTAAGTTTGGCATGGTATCGCCCGTAAGGTAGCTCTCGGGCTTGGATACAAAACTGCCATTGGCCATTACTTCTGACGGCAAATATGCTGGTAATGACAGTGCCAGAAGAAAGCTAAGTGCTGCAAAAAGCATGGAAGTTCTACGGATGATGGGTTTATTTGCTGTTAACAAAAAATGACGGGATTTGACCCGCCTTATATCATAGTTTGTTACCAATTTTCTTGCGATCTCTCTGTTCGTTCCTCTTTTTATGTTTAGTATGGACAGGAACTTTTGGTATGTAGTCATAACGCCTCTTTCTGCGAAGAGCCGCAATAGTTACGTTAATATACTGCTAATTCTGTGTTCGCTAAACTAGATCTAAACTTTTTGAAGAAGAATATGTATTTGTAACAATTCATTAAGAGGCTACCTCAGCTGTAGTGCAGTAAGAAAATTCACACCGTTTACGGCAATAAGATACAAGCGCTAGCCAGCGGAAGCAGCGAGCCTGTCGAGCTGCGAGGCGGTACCGTGCAGGCTGTTTATCAGCCCCGTCTTGTATTGGACGATACGGGCAACGTCGGCCTTTTGCTTCTGAATTTCCTGCATCTTTTGCTTGGCGTCGCGCTCCAGTTCCGCCCTGCGGGCTTCAAATGATGCCACGAGAGCCAGTTGGTTATGCGCCGAAACGGCCCGGATCCTGTCCAGACCGGCTTCGGTTTCTTCATGCTCCGCGTCGTGTTTCAATTTGGCCTCTCTTGCATATGCATCGTGCTGGACCGTTCGGACTTCATCTTCCAGCGACCCGATGGCGTCGCGCTCCAGGTTTGCCGCCTCTTGAATATAGGTAACTGCCGCCATAGCAGACGCTCCTTTCTGCCTTCGCTCATAAGTTATGGCGCGGTAAGGAGCTGCTGACAATCAAATCTCTTACAGATACCGAACTTCTTGCCGGCGTACGAGCGAGCGCTATTTCTCCTGGCTCATGAATTCCTTGACGCTGCGGACAGTGTCCATGAACTGCGCCGGAAAGACGATGGTACTGTTCTTTTCCACCGCGATGTCGCTGAGCACCTGCAGGTTGCGCAGTTGCAGCGCAATCGGGTGTGCCGCGATGATGTCGGCTGCCTCGCCCAACTTTGTTGCGCTTAGCTGCTCGCCTTCGGCGGCAATGATCTTGGCGCGCTTTTCGCGCTCGGCCTCGGCCTGCTTGGCCATAGCACGTTGCATGGAGTCAGGCAGCTGGATATCTTTGATCTCGATAGAACTTACGAGCACACCCCACTTTTCGGTAACGTTCTCTAGAATGTTCTTCACTTTCTCGTTGATTACCGTGGTTTCGCTGAGGACTTCATCGAGCGTACTCTGGCCGATCACATTCCGTACCGTTGTCTGGGCGTTCTGGTACGTCGCTGCCACGACATTTTCGATCTCTACAATGGATTTGATAGGGTCTTGGATTTGGTAGTAGGCCACCGCCGCAACATCGACAGACACGTTGTCGCGGGTGATAATCTTCTGCGACTCAACCGGCAATGTCACAATCCGAATGCCCACCTTCCTCATCTGGTCAACCACCGGGATGATCAGCCGCAGGCCGGGTTCCTTCACATGCCGTCGCACGCGCCCCAGCCGGAAGACGACGCCGCGCTCGTACTGGTTGATCAGCCGGACGCCGTTGATGATAATTACAAGAAGTATGAATACGACGACGGCAAGGACGAACTCAACCACAGCACCCTCCTAACGCTTGTTAAATAAATGGTGGAGCATAAGGGATTCGAACCCTTGGCCTCATCCATGCCATGGATGCGCGCTACCAACTGCGCTAATGCCCCTCGTCCAAGCGTACGGCCAAGTCTCGTTTTGCCGCTCGCGGCAAAAGCTTCGACCTTTGCCTACGCTTCTCCTCTCAAATTCCCAAACAGTCGACTGCGCTCCTTGGTTTGGAAATTTGGTTAGCTGCAAGCGCGACTTAACTGCATGAACTGTAGCAAATTACCTCTGTTTTGGCAAGGTGACGGGCTAGAGCTGAGGCAAGTCGTCAACGGTTTCGCTGGCGTATTCGATTTCCCAGCGGCCCTCGTAGATTTCGGGATGATCCACTTCCCGACCGACGCCAACCCAAGCACCAACCATGCGCTTCAAATCTTCGGCGATAATCACTTGGAACACGCCGCTGTACACCATGCTCTTGAACTCGCCATGTGGCGAAGTATCTTCAAGCCATATTCCTGTCGCCAGATTGGTATCTGTCGTAAAATGTGCCTGAATATACGCCTCAAGCTTGTTTGGCAGGCTGTGGAGTACGAAGCCGTCCGCGGCGTGCTCAATCCGGACGTAGTATTCGCTGACATCCTCACCGGTATGGCTATTACTTGGGAACCAGTAGCGGCAATGCCAGATGCCCGGAAAGTCATCCACCTGCATGTTTGAATTCGTTACAAGCCCCATACGCCGCCTCCGCTTTTAAGATTCGTCATCCGTTCTTGTCTTCGAGCACTATCTCCCAGCGGCCGGTAAAGGTCGTGGGATTCCCATTGTTATAGCCGGCAGCCACCCATTTGCCTTCCATGCGAGTCCGGTCTTCGTTCATAAGCAGCTGGAACGCACCTTTGTAGGTCATACCAACCCAGTCGCCGGAGGGCGACGTACCTTCCATAAAAGTGCCGGTTACGAGTATGCCGTCCACCGTAAAACGCGCTTCCATCTGCGACCCGTCGGCCTCACCTTTGCCTGGCAAGCTGTGCATGACGTACCCGTTGTCATGGCGGTCGATACGCACCCGATACTCGCTAAGATCCTCACGGTTATCGTGCTTGGTATTCGGATACCAGTACCGGCATGCCCAAATTCCGGGAAAATCAAGAGTATCGCTATTCACCGTCGTCATGCAATCGTCCTCTCAAGTCTTATATCTACATCATATCACGGGGGTCAACCGGCAATCGTAACCGCATTCAGGCCGCCTGCAGCTCCGGCACACGTTCGTCGGCGTAGCTAAGCTCCCATAGTCCGGAGTTGACTGACTCGTCCTTGCCAAAACCCAACCACTTACCGCGTAAATTCTTTCCGCCTTTGTCGACCACCAGTTGTATAACGCCGTAGTACAGCGCGCCTTTGTAGTAACCGCCGGGGCTCGTCGCCTCCTGCCACGAGCCGGAAGCTATGTTGCCTTCGATTGATAACCGGATTATGACATACGACTCGTTGCCCTCCGGCAGACTTTCAAATATCAGGTGACTGCCGTCGCGGCGGAGGCGCAGTATGTGTTCGCTCGTAAACTCACCGTCCCGGCCGCTGCTGGGATAGCGGTAATTGCTCCGCCATATTCCCGTGAGCCCATCGTATATGCTCTTCATACCTTTGGTATCTCCTGGTTAGTAAGTTGCATAATAACACACTGCAGCCAAACATACTGTAAACAAACGAGCCGTGCCTAGATAGCCGGCTCGCTTCGTCGTGCGCGCCCACCCTGGACGCGGGCATGAAATTTTATGTTTTAAAATTTTTGTTTCACGCGCCCCATGATGCGCACGAACTATACATGAGCATAACAGGTTTGGCATGATTAGCAAACTACGGCCATTGAACGGCAGCTACGCGGCGTTTTCCAGCATTCGTATCAGTTCTTGCTCGTTCAACTGCTTCGTGCCTAACCTTCTCGCTTTGGCCAACTTTGCCTCCCCAACGTTCTGGCCGACTACCAGATAGCTCGTGTCTTTGCCGACGCTGGATTGGAATGTGCCGCCTAAAGTACGGACTTTTTCGGCCGCATCATCGCGGCTCATTGTCTCCAGCGTACCCGTAATGGCAAAGCTTTTACCGTGGAGCGGCCCGCGGGCGCGCGGCGTGTGCTGCGGCCGGACGCCGACTTGCGTAAATTTTTCCAGAAGTTTCTGGTTGTCCGGATCGGCAAACCAGCCAAGTATGGATTCCGCCACGATCTCGCCGACGCCCTCAACTTGCAGCAATGCATCGAGCGTTGCCTGACCGAGCGCATCCATCGAACCAAAATGCTCGGCCAGGTCTATAGCCGTCTGGACGCCGACGTGCCGGACGCCTAAACCGTAGATAAACCGGGTCAGCTGGGGTGCTTTGGCGGCGGCAATGGCAGTAATAAGATTACCCGCAGAAACTTCGGCAAAACGGTCCAGTTCCAGCACTTTTTCCTTACTGAGGAGGTAGATATCGGCCAGGTCGTGTACGAGCTTGGCGTCTACCAGCGCGGCGACGTTCTTCTCGCCCAGCGTGTCGATGTCGAGCGCCGCCTTGGAGGCAAAGTGCGCAAGCGCCTGCTTCAGCAGAATTTTGCCGGTTGCACCGCGCACCCGGTAGACGACCTCGCCCTCCGGACGGACAAACTCCAGTTCCGGGTATTGCCGCTTCAGTTCTTTTTCCATATCGAATGGCCGCGCAGTTTTTGGCCGCAACCCCTGCAGCACATGCGAAACCTGCGGGATGATATCCCCCGCCTTGAAGATGACCACCGTATCGCCCACCCGGATATCCTTACGAGCAATTTCGTCGGCGTTATGCAGGGAGGCGTGCTGGACAGTGGTACCTGCCAACTGCACCGGGTCGAATACCGCCACCGGTGTGGCCGCTCCTGTCCGGCCGATGCTCAGCACGATGTCGCGCACGGCAGTTGTTGTTTCCTCGGCAGCATACTTATAGGCCACTGCCGCCCGCGGCGCCTTGCCGACAACGCCGAGCGCGTCATACGCAGCGTGGTCGTTCAGCTTAATCACCAGACCGTCGGTGTTATACGGCAGGCGGTGACGGCGCTGTTCCCATTCATCCACAAACCGCATAACAGCGTCCAGGCTCTTCAGCACCACCGCCTGCTTACCAGCAGCAACGCCGAGCGCCCTGAGCACCGTATACGCATAGGCATGGTTAGGAATTTCCGCCGGGTCGTCCCGCAGCAAATCCCACGCCCGGAAGCGCAGCGGCCGCTCGGCCGTCAGCTTCGGGTCAAGCTGGCGGATACTGCCGGCCGCCAGATTACGGGGGTTGGCATATAACGGCTCGGCGGCAGCGGCGCGCTGACGGTTCAGCGCTTCGAAATCCTTTTTGTAGATAATTATCTCGCCGCGGATCTCCGTGCGGCCGCGCAAGAACTGCTCGAAGCCTTTCTCCCGCCGCAACTCAAACGGCACGCTCTCCAAGGTACGCACATTTACCGTCACATCCTCGCCGACAAAACCGTCGCCGCGCGTAACTGCCCTGACAAACTTACCATCTTCGTAGTGAAGCGCGCAGGCAAACCCGTCGAGTTTGAGATCGATAAAAAATTCCGGGTGCACCTCAGGCGCCAGCTTTTGCATCCGTTCGATCCACGCCGCTACTTCGTCGCGGTTAAATACATCGTTCAGGCTGAGCATACGCGTGCTGTGCTGTACCTGCTGGAACCCCGGCAGCGGCTGGCCGGCGACACGCTGCGTCGGGCTATCGGGGGTGATTAAATCCGGAAATTGCGCTTCCAGCTCGGCCAGATCGTGCTTCAGCGAATCGGCCGCCGCTTCGCTCATTATCGACTCGTCGAGCACATGGTAATGGTAGCGGTAGTCGTTAATGAGCGTGCGTAGTCCGGCAATGCGTTCTTCCGCCTTTGCCTTGCTCAGCGGTTTCATGCAAGCAATTCCCTATAGAGGGTATACATGTAGGCGTGCGCTACGACGAGCGCGAGCGTACCGAGCGGGAAGAACATCCAGGCTGCCAGGAACGGCACGAACAAAACAATCGGCAGCATGACTATGCTGGCAAGTACCAAAAGCGCGACCTGCAGGAACAGAAGCTTGCGAAGGACGGCGGGACGGCGGTAATGTACCAACAGCTTGGCCGATTTAAGCGCTTTCAGCGGCGTCATATCCGGCAGGGTGACTATGTAGAGCGCAAACAGCGAAGAGCAGAGCGTGTACACCGATATGAGCGTTAGAACCGCAAACAGCAGCCCCCAAAGCAGCCGTTCGGCGGTCCCCACCGCGATACCGTAGGTTACGGCATAGCTATAGACACCGGCGCCAACCAGGAACGGCACCATCTGCAGCATTAGCACTGCCATGACTAATATGAACGGGACAAACGGGTACATCCCTTTGTAGAAGGGGTCCCGCAGCCGAACTTGCTCGCCCGCAGTGACCTGCCGAAGCGTCCAAATTACCGCCAGGCTGACGATTATTCCAAGCACTATCTGGTACACCGCGGCCGTAGCACTGTTGCCGTTGCCCGATGCCGCCAGCAGGCCGGTAAACGCTGCAGCCCCTGTTGCCAGCTGGCCCGCATTGCCATGTATCCCTTGGCCGAGTTGGTTTTTCAGGCTGTTCACGTCCGCACCGCCGCTCAGCCCGCGTACGAATATAATGTTCAGCACCGTATACACCGCGCCGATCCACAGGAACAGCCAGCGGTGGCGCCACAGCAGGACGCCGGTTTTTTTGGTCAGCTGCCAGACGCTCGGCAACTGTACCGGATGCTGCACACGCTTGAGCCGGAACAGCTTATAGATGGGCAGGTATAACCGCCGCGGCCGGGCTGCCGCCGAAGCCTCAGGCGGCTGCGGTGTCTTGGCTTTCTTAGTATTTGTATTGGGCTTTCTGGTGGTTTTTGATATAGACATACTACTATACTAGCAATTTTTGTAAGAGCCTGACAAATTCCCCCTGTCGTAGACAAAATCAAAGCAGCAGCCTGATTTCGTGTCTGTTTTCTCGTAAGGAAGCGTACTTGGTAAGGTACGGTGACGAACGAAAAACAGATTGAAAGTGGGCGACACTACACCCCATGAAACATGGTTTCATGGGGACCCCGACCTTTGGTTTTGGCCGACAGGGAGATGTGAATTGGCTCTAAGATAATGGTGCTACAATTTGCAT
>JBGPNM010000037.1:0-12141 GCA_041487535.1 Candidatus Saccharimonadia bacterium | reverse complement strand
CGACCTTATCATCCTTGCGGCCCGTCCGTCGATGGGCTAGACGGCGCTGGCACTGAATCTAGCCCATAACGTCGCAATGCAGGCGAAGTTACCGGTGCTGCTATTCAGCCTGGAAATGAGTAAGGAACAGCTCGTTGACCGGCTGTTGTCTATGGAGTCAGGGGTTGACGCCTGGGCGCTGCGCACCGGCAACTTAACCGACACCGATTTTGAGAAAATCGGGCAGGCTATGGGCTCACTGTCTGAGGCGCCTATGTATATCGACGACACGCCTGGCATTACTATCAGCGATCTGCGCACCAAAGCACGGCGCGAAGCCCACCAGCATCCGCTCGGCCTTATCGTAGTAGATTATCTCCAACTGATGAGCGGCGGCGGGCGCTACGGCAATGACGGCAACCGCGTGCAGGAAATTTCAGAGATTTCCCGCGGCCTGAAGGGCGTCGCCCGCGAGCTGAACATACCGTTAGTTGCACTGTCCCAGCTGAGCCGCTCGGTCGAGAACCGGCCGGATAAGCGGCCGCAGCTTTCGGACCTGCGTGAATCCGGCGCCATCGAGCAGGACGCCGATGTGGTCGCCTTCATATACCGCGAAGAGTATTACAACCCCGAAACCGACCGCAAGAAAATTACGGATATACTGATCAAGAAACACCGCAACGGCCCTGTCGGCGACATTGAGCTCTATTTCGACAACGAAACGCAGCGTTTCCGCTCACTGGATACGCGTCACGCCACCAAAGACCCCTTCGCTAAGTAGCCCTCCTGCTCCGGCCGGCAACTGCCGCCTGTGTTAGAATAAAGACAATTAATGATGAAGCAGCGTAGAGCTCATTTCCACCCTTGCTTTCGTAGCGAAAGCCTAGGATGTGGGAGCGAAAAAGCACTAATGCGAGGAAACGTACTGGAATGTACATTGACGAGCAGTAGGGCTTTTGCGGCCCAGCAGCCTAGGTTTGCAGCCGGAAGGAAGGGTGGAAATGAGCTCTAGGTTTTTGCCGGTTGGGTGGCGCACGTTAGGCCTGCTGATCGCCTGTGGTGCGACCGTAACGGGGCTGTTGCTTGCCGGACTCTGGACGCTGACGCCGCGGTTGACCGCGCCCGAGAGCGCCACGCTCCGGGCAAGTGCCGGACTACGCGTGATCCTGGCCGACCCGCTTCATTTACCGCTCAAACTCTTACAGTTACCGGCAACGTACGCGCCGTCCGGTTACGAAGCCCTGCTGGGACGCCTGGCCAGCGTACTACTCGGGCTGTTCTCGTTCTTTATCTTCATGTATATCGCCCGCCGCTGGCACGGCCGGCGGAGCATGATGCTCGGATGCGTTGTATTCGCGACCTCCGCGTGGTTCTTGCATACCGCCCGCTTTGCCGGTACGGAGATAGAATACCTTGCGGCGATATTGGCAATGGTGGCAATCCACGTCGGCCTCTACGATCATGATGATAGCTCGCTGATGTTCTACGTCTGGCTGCTGACCAATCTGGTACTGCTGTTCATCCCCGGCTTTGTCTGGTTCGTGCTGCTGAGCTTGATCTGGCAGTGGCGCGTGCTTATTATCGCCTGGCGGAATCTCAGCCCCGCCTGGAACCGCGCCGCATGGTGCGGGTTGGCTATAGCCGGCATGGCCGCGCTGGCCTTGACGCTGGTGCATACGCCGGATTTGCTGCGGGCGTGGCTTGGCATCCCTGCCCGTTTTACATCCTGGCAAGCCACATTGCAGCAGATAGGCGAAGCCTTTGCGGCACTCGTTTACCGGGGACCGCACAATCCGGCACTATGGCTCGGCCGGCTGCCGCTGCTGGACGCCTTCCTCACGGCCATGCTCAGTATGGGTGTGATCTTCTACATCCGCCACTGGCAAGCGGCGCGCACGCGGCTGCTGGGCAGCTATCTGCTGCTTGGCGGCATACTCGTAGGGCTGCACGGCGGGGTAGGACTGAGCATCATAGTACCCGTGGCCTACCTGGTAATCGTCGGCGGCATTGCGTACAGCTTGCACTTCTGGCTCCGGACCTTTCCGCGCAACCAGGTGGCACGCACCGTTGGCATAGTGGGTATTATGGTGCTGATAGGCTTATCGTGCTTTTATAACATCCGCCAGTACTTTATTGCCTGGCCGCGCAATCCGGAGACCGTCCGGATACTTTCTCGCCGCTAGTCGTATTAATTTTCGTCCCGGCCCAAGCTCGTGATTCGACCGCCTTAGCGGCATCCTGGCAAATAATAAAGCTCAGGCATCTACACAAAGACACCTGAGCTTCTCAGGGCTGAAGTTAGTGGCCGCCCGCGTAAATTCTCTCACGAGACCGCTCTTTCACTTACTGAGCAGCAGAGGTATCTCCGCCACCTGCTCCTGCTGACTCACCAGTCTCAAGTTGAGGGCTAGGTACCCCGACATGTGGATCTTCATGTGTACCGTGAGTCCCGAAGTCACCAGCGCCCGATGATTTACCAGCAATCCCCGGAATTGAACCGAGCCCCGTCGGCTGTCCGCTTTCGCGGCCGACTGGCCCCTCAAAGTACCCCCCCTCCTCGCTGTAGTCTACATTTTCTTGTCTACTCATCTCATAATTCCTTTCTTTAACCGTTGCAGTCTCCCAATAGAAAACCGGAACGAGTATATATATTGTAACAACAAAGCGAAAGTAGTAAACGGGTACCAGCCCACCAGCGACTTGTCTGGCAAGTTACTGTAGCCAATCGCCCGCTGCCGAACCAGAATCTGCTACAATATGCATATTAATGGATTGGCTTTGCTACGTCGCAGAGTCGTCATTGTTTGTCATTATGAACCCCAAAGAAAGGATAGCTCATGAGCCGCTTTGACCAAGCCAAGATGTTACTGAAGATGAAGAAACTGCAGAAAGAGTTGCAAAAACAAGTTATCGTGGTCGAGAGAGGCGAGGGCGCCGTAACCGTAGAAATCAGCGGCGATCAAAAAATCAAGAAGGTGACGATCGATCCTGACTCCGTGGACTTAAGCGATATCGGCCAGCTGGAACGCTGGATCGAAGACGCAGTAAAAGAAGCGATCCAGGAAAGCCAGCGGGTCGCCGCCGAAAAAATGCAGCCGATGATGGGCGCCCTGGGCAGTCTTGGATTCTAGTACGGACTAACGAATGCGCGTACTACCGCCAGCCCTGACGAACCTTATCGACGCGTTCGGCGCCTTGCCGGGCGTTGGCCCGCGCACAGCGGAGCGCTACGCATATTACCTGGTACGGCATGGCGATGATGCAGAGCACAAGCTTGCCATGGCGCTGAACAACCTGCACAGCGGTATTGCCTATTGCAAAAAGACGTTTGCCCTGGTAGCGGCGGGACAAGACCTATCGGACCTCTACACGGATCACCGCCGCGACAGGACCATCATTGCTGTCGTAGCAGAGCCGTTCGACATCGTCGCGCTGGAGGCTACTGGCCAGTACAACGGTACATACCATGTCCTGGGCGGTTTGGTGTCGCCCATAGACGGCATTACCCCCGACCAACTGCACATTCGTGAGCTGGCCGCTCGCATCGATGAGGATAAGGTGCAGGAAATCATACTGGCTACCAACGCCAGCGTGGAAGGCGAATCAACGGCGCTCTATATCCGCCAGGAAATCGGCGACCGGCCGGTAAAAATAACCCGCCTGGCGCGCGGTCTGCCCATCGGCGTCGACCTGGAATATGCCGACCAGATCACCCTCAGCCGAGCATTGGAGGGCCGGACAAGCCTTTAGGATGCTTGTTCGGATAAGTGCTAGAGAGGTTCCAAGACTCAGCTCAACATCGTAGAGACGGCCAAGATTGTTTAGGATATACTAAACACAATAGATGAGCATGCATAGCGAAGCAGAAAAAGTTCGAACACTTGTGGATGCTGCCCGGCATATTGTCGTCATCCAGGCCGACAACCCGGACGCCGACTCTTTGGGCAGCAGCTTGGCACTGGAACATGCGCTGGGCGACCAGGGCAAGCAGGTGTCACTGTACTGCGGCGTAGATATACCCGGCTACTTACATTATCTGGACGGCTGGGACCGGGTGAGCAGCTAGCTGCCGCGACAGTTTGACGCCAGCATCATTGTGGACGCCTCCACCCTCACGCTGCTCGAAAAGCTGCGAACGGGCGGCCACATGGGTTGGATAGCTGCCAAGCCGTCCATTATACTGGACCACCACGCCACCGTTGGCAACCGCCTGGAGTTTGCCAGCGTCACTATCTGCGACAATACTGTATCCTCTACAGGCGAATTGCTGTACCATCTGGCGCGCGAGCTATCGTGGCCGGTCAGCGCAGCAGCCGGCGCCTGCCTGATGACGGCAATATTGGGCGACACACAAGGACTGTCCAACGATTTGGCATCGCCGGGGACCTACCGGGTCATGGCGGAGCTGCTAGAGCTCGGCGTCAACCGTCCAGAGCTAGAAGAACGCCGCCGGGAGCTCAGCAAGATGCCCGCAGAAGTGTTTCGCTACAAAGCCCGTCTGATCGAGCGGACAGCGTTCGCGGCTGACGGCCGGATTGCATATGTCGACGTACCGCAGCAAGAAATCAACACGTTCAGCCCGCTCTACAATCCCGTGCCGCTGATCCAGAATGATATGCTCGGCATCCAGGACGTAGCCATGACTATCGTCTTCAAGCACTACGACGACGGCAAAGTCACCGGCGCTATCCGCTGCAACAGCGGCTACCCGGTTGCCGACAAGCTGGCCGAACGTCTGAACGGCGGCGGACACCCCTACGCCAGCGGCTTCAAGCTTACAGACGGCCGGCCGTTCAATGAGATCAAATCAGAATGTATCAGCCTTGCCACCGAACTCCTTAATAACCTAGATAAGGGACATTCTCATGAAGCTCTACAACACGCTGACCGGTCAAGTCGATAAAATCCAGCCGCTCAACACGCCGATAGTAACGGTGTATACATGCGGCCCTACCGTGTATGACTATCCGCACGTCGGCAATTGGTTCACCTTTATCCGTTACGACCTCCTGATACGCAGCCTGCAGGCCGCCGGTTTGAAGCCAAAATGGGTCATGAACGTCACCGACGTCGGCCACCTCGTCAGCGACGCCGATGAAGGCGAAGACAAGCTGGAGAAAGGCGCCCGGCGGGAAGGCAAGACGGCCTGGGATATCGCGGCCTTCTACGGAGATTATTTCACCAAGGGGTTACAGCGTCTCAATATTACCACGCCCGACCACATGCCAAAGGCCACCGGTCATATCCCAGAACAGATCGACCTGGTAAAAAAATTGGAAGAAAAGGGCTACACTTACATAATTGATGACGGCGTCTACTACGACACCTCGAAGTTCTCGCGCTACGCCGACTTTGCCCGCCTGGACCTGGATGAACTGCAAGCCGGCGCCCGGGTAAAACACAACCAGCAAAAACGTAATGACAGCGACTTTGCGCTATGGAAGTTTTCACCTGGTGGCCACAAACGCGACATGGAATGGGACAGCCCATGGGGCAAAGGTTTCCCGGGCTGGCACCTGGAGTGCTCTGCCATGAGTATGAAGTACCTGGGCGAAACTATCGACATCCACTCCGGCGGCATCGACCACATCCCGGTGCACCACACCAACGAAATCGCCCAAAGCGAGGCTGCCACTGGCAAACCTCTGGCCAATTACTGGATGCACACCAATCACGTAACAGTCGAGGGCGAGAAAATTTCCAAATCGCTTGGCAACGGCGTCACACTGGAAGATATCGAAGCCAAAGGTCTCAGCCTAGAGGCATTCCGCCTGCATGTATTGGAGTCGCACTATCGCAGCCAAAGCAAATTCAGCTGGGAATCGCTCGAAGCCGCCCAGAACCGACTGAGGCACTGGCAGCAAACCGCTGACCGGCGTTGGCAGGTCGTCCAGGCGGATAAATTCCTGCCTGAACTTTCGACCAGCTTAGAGGAGTTTGATACGGTAGCGGCAGACCATCCGCTTACGAAGCGATCGGCGGAGATTGCAGCGCGCTTTAGCGCCGCCATACAGGACGACCTTGACACTCCGGACGCTCTGGTGGCAATCGACGCCATGATGGATCTGGTCGAGCAAGAGGGCATGAAGTCATTTTTGCTTGCAGACTTCATTCAACTGCTGCAGCAAATTAACCTGCAGCTCGGCATCTATCTGTTCAGTGACGATATATCCGACATCCAAAAGCAGCTCATTACAGACCGCGAGTCAGCCCGGACGGCCAAAGATTGGGCCGCCTCGGACAAACTCCGGGATAAGCTTCAGGCACAAGGCATCGGCCTGCGGGACACGCCGCAAGGCACTACTTGGTATCACACCTAGGGAAAACGACTCCCGCAGCCCGTTTGCCGCGTCGCCTGGCAGCCGTCCGTCCAGCAAATTGCCGGACAGAACAGGGGGGGGGAACAACGAATCTGCGGTCGCCGAAGGCTTCGCACGTTTGCGCGGTCGGACATGCAATTTCAGTTGTAACATGCTTATGATTGGCCCCAGTAGACACGTGCCGAACTCTTATCGCTGTCTACTTTAACTCGGAGCGCAACTTCATCCAAAGTTTACCAAGGTTGTTCTCGCCAGTACCGTCTTTGCCTTCACCCCAGTAATAGTCTGTAGGTGAGTCTTCAGTGATCGCCTCATTTTTCGTTGCCTTGAGAGCTTCGCGTACTTCTTCGTGCTGGACTAATTTTGCTCGCAAGATTTTCTCCATGACTGGTAGCTTTTTGTCTGGCCAATCTGGGTCGCGACTAGCCTTATACACGGTATTGGCCAGCCGCTGCGCCTCCAAGGGACTACGCGCTTGCTTGATTGCGTGCTTGGCTTCATCACCGAGAAGCTTGGCTGCCTGGTATGCATGCTCTGCAGTCGGATAAAGCTCGCCATTAACCTCGATAGCGTTCGGCGAAAAGTTATTAAGCGCGTAGAACTTGGGAGTATAGAAATTGACTGTCATGCCAGAAGTATAGCAAAAGGACGTCCGAACATATAAGGAACAGTGTGTCGCATAAGTGACCTCCTCAAATGTATGACGAGCAGTAGTATTCGCAGCAAGATATCCTCCGCAGTGCACTTGTGCGCGTCGTGTGGTGGCCCCCTCTGAAGGTCTTCTTAGCAGTAGACAGTGCCATGTTGTTCTCCTTGGCACGTGCTATCATTACCAGAGAAAGATGAAGCATCCACCGACCCTATACGAAAAAACCATCAAAGTTTCGGCAGTAGCTTGCATAGCCGTGAGTCTGGCATTTGCGGTCTTTGCCGTCCATCACCAGCGGCGCGCCTCAGGGACCGCACCGCCGTCGAATTTTATCGCGGTATTTAGCGTTGATTCAGCCTCAGACCTGGGCAAGGCTTCGTCGTTCGGTATTGGCGAAGTCTTGAATTATGGAGCGAACTATTCAGGCACCGACTCGTACAGCCAACAGGTCGCAGCCAATAACATGAAAATAATTGATGCCATGCCCTGGACGTATTTGCGCGATTATGCCCAAAAGTCCATTTCCCAATCCCAGCTCATCACCAACCTCACGAACCACCTAAAAGCGGAACAAAACAATTCGTTGATTGTCGGTTATTGGGTTCTCGACGATTGGACCTATGGCGACGGCACGGCAAAAACATTGCTCCAGCAAATGACAAGCTTGATCCATCAATATACCCCTGGAAGACCGTCTATCTGCGGATTCGCTGGCGGCTTGTCGTCATCGGGAACGGGTGGCAGCCTAGATACTAATGTTGCCGATAACTTTTCGCCGCAAGGCTGCGATATGGTAGCGCCCTATATTTATGCCGATAACGGCTCTCACGGTACCTATGACTGGGGGCTGACAAGCGTACTGCCGGGAATTTTTTCCGAGTTGGCGAGCAAAGGCTGGGATCAGACACAAACACCGTTAGTGGGCATTCCCGATGCCTTCGGTGGCGGAACCTGGCCGACCCCGGACGCCGCAGCAGTAGAGGCACAGGCAAAAGCATACTGCCAGAACGGCGCAGTGGGTATCATCTACTACGCGTTTAATGAGTCGAACGGACAAGATATATCGGATAACACCGGCATTCAGCAAGGTGTAAAAGCTGGTTCGGCTGATTGCCAAAACATCTGGAATGCACAGAAGAGCGCAACCCCTCCGTCAGTACCGACCAACCTTCACGCTACGGCAACAACCGCGAGCTCGATCTCCCTGGCCTGGAACGCCTCAACAGATACCGGCGGGCCCGGCCTCGCCGGTTACAAAGTATACCGAGCAGGAAGCCTGCTAGCTACTACTATACCTGTAAGCAGCGGCACTAGTTACACTGACTCAGGCCTTACCGCAAACACATCGTACGGATACACGGTCAGCGCGTATGACAGTAACAACAACGAAAGCGCTCAGTCACCGGTCGTAAACATCAGCACCAGCAGCGCTTCGGCAGTCCCCGGCGATTGCAACGCTGATGGGCATGTTACTAGTATCGATCTATCGCTGCTGTTGAGTCACTACGGCCAAGTTAGCAGTGTTTGCGACTTTAACGCCGACGGCAGTGTCAATATCTTGGACCTGAGTATCTTATTAAGTAACTACGGGAAGTAAGAGAAAATCCGCATCGGCTAAGGATGCACGTACCCACCCCAAACCTTTGGTGAAATGGAATAGATCATTCTGGTGATTGCTCTAAGAGCTAATTAACATCCCCCTGTTACAGGCAAAACCAAAGCAGCACCCATGATTTTCTATCTGTTTTCTCGTAAGGAAGCGTACTTGGTAAGGTACGGTGACGAACGAAAAACAGATAGAACGTGGGCGACACTACACCCCATGAAACATGGTTTCATGGGGACCCCGACCTTTGGTTTTGGCAGACAGGGAGATGTTAGCTAGCTCTAAGGCGCTTAAGCCTGGCTGGGAATGGGTGATTTGATCTCTTGAAAGAATGTCGAGCTATTGTAGATGCTGTATTCGTATGCTGCTGAGGTTGCTATAGGCGTCAGCTAAACTCTTATCAAATGTCGCAAACTCGGTGCAGCCATTGCGAATTGCAACGGCTAGCTGTAGAGCATCCTCATAGTCTTGATGCCTGCTGTTGACAAACGCCCACTCGAAATCGGGTGCGTCGAGCGCCAATAACGTGTAGTCCGCAAGAAATTTGCGAAGTATTGGCAAGCCTACTATGGATTGGCCAAAATGAACTACAAGCTGTGCAGTTAATGCTGATATAGCTATAGCACCATGTTGCTCTTCGATGAGTCTACGAGCAATAGCCTCGTGATCTCGTCCTAGAAGTATCTCTAGTAGTACGTTCGCGTCTAGAAATAGCATATTAGCCAAGGTACTTTTGCGTGATTGACTCATCGTAAAGATCTTTGACTGGCTTGCGCTTGTCGTACGGGACCTTCCGCTTAGGTGCAGCATCAAACGCCCGCAAACCCGCGAGTTTTTCAGAGCTAGCGTTAGGGATCGAAGACAACGCACTCAGCTTAATCGGGGCCTTAAAGCGATGGCTTACAATAATGTCTTCACCAGCGAGTACCCGGTCAAGCACTTGATTTAGGTGTAATCTTAGCTCCTTTGCGCCTATTGTTTTCATATTTTAAAGTTTGCCCTAGGCTAACCTATAAGTCAAAGCCGCGATACCCCGCTAAATATACAAGATATGGTCGTCTTAAGCAGCAGGTTTAATCGCTTGTGTCACCTTCAGATGGCGCAACTTTGTTGCCCAGATGGTGCTGCGTTTGCAGATAGTCGATTACCCAGACGCGCAGACAAGCAGTGACGGGGATAGCAAGCAGACCACCAAGCAGACCGCCAAAGCTCACACCTACTATCACCGACATTAGCACCGTTAGCGGCGAGAGATTCGTTGTGTTGGCCTGCAGGCGGGGTTGTACCAGATAGTTTTCGATCTGTTGGTACAAAATGTAGTAAACAAGGATACCAACCGCCGAAAATGGCGAGTGGAATAAAGCCACCAACGTCACGATAACCGCACCGATGGTGTGGCCAACCATCGGGATCAGGCCGCACGTAAAGACTACGGCCAGCAGCGCTATCGGGTAGCTGACGTGGAAGATAAGCAGCCCGGGCAGCAGCATCATGGACGCTATAATTGCCAGCATTACTTGGCCGTTAACGTAACCTTTCACGGCTTTGTACATATCGCGCGCAAGGCGGTCGGCGTGTGCCCGGCGGTTGTTTGGCAGCAGCTCGCGCAGAAACTCGAGCCAGCGCGGCCCCTCGATCAGCGTCATGAATGTCAGCACGAGGATCGTAAGTGTCGCGAATATACTGCTGCCAATGCGCGAAACCGCAGTGACTGCCGTACCCGCGCCGCTGTTGTGCAACCGGGCAGAGAGTTGGCGGGAAAGATCGTCAATTTGGCTTTGCAAGTGGTATTTTGTAACGAGTTCACCGACTTTGCCATTCTGGTCATGAACGTCACGCACGAGCTGGGGCACAGTGTTTATGAATGATTCTGTCTGATGCACAATAGGCGGAATCGCGCTGGCGATAAACGTTCCAAGCACTAGCACAACAATCAGAAACGAAAGTGCTATTGCTGATGACCTGCTGCCGCGCATCGGACCCGGTAAGTGCCGTGCTACCCAGCTGACCGGCGCGTTGAGCGCTAATGCCAGGAATACAGAGATGATGATCAGCGTCAGGGCGTACGACGCCTTTTTCAGCGCGGCCAGCAACAGGATGGTCACCACAATCAGCAAAATTACCTTGAAGAAGGTTTTGGCTGTAATCGTCAGCGCTACTTCAGGGTCCTGGCGATGCGAGAAAAATGCCATAGTTACTATGTATAGTAGCGTAGTTAGCGCCGGCGCTGCAATGCCTTAGTGTAAACCTCAAGCACTTGCACGCCGACTCGAGCCACGTCAAACTGCTCGGCATGATGGCGCTGCCAAGCGGCGATATGATTGCGCGTCGCAGGGTCGCGTAATAGCTCGCTCAGCTTGGCCGCTAGCGCTGGGGCATCCCGAGGATCGAACAAAACATCGCTGGGGCAGGACTCTAACACGCACCGGTAGCCGGCGTTATCGCCGGCCAGCACCGCCGACCGGCCGCTGGCCATGGCCTCAAGTAGCACAATGCCGAAGCTTTCGCCGCCGCTGCTTGGGAAGACGGTCAAATCGGCTGAAGCATACCACCTGGGCTTGTCGGCCTCGGGTATAAAACCGGCGAACGTTACATGCTTCTCCAGGCCATTTTGCTGTACGAATTGTTGCAGCGAATCAAGCAACGGGCCCTTGCCGCAAATAGTTACATGGAAGGGAGGCGTATCGGACTGATTCTTCAGCAGCAGTGCGGCCTGCAGCAACAGCAGGCAACCCTTACGGGGCACCAGGCGTCCCAAAAACAGAATGTGCAACGTCTTGGCATCAAAACCTGGCCGGGGCAATGGTTTTGCCAGGCGGAAATCATCGAGGCGGATGGTATTCGGCACCACCGTGCTCGTTATGCCAAACGCTTCACGGGCGAACACCTGCGCTGCTCGCGAGACGCTAACGACGCTGTCAAACCGGCGGAGCGTTCCGGCGCACCACAGTGCCAGCAAACGGCTAACTAGGCTAACCCAACGCGACAGCGGCACATTATGGAAGGTACCGACTACAGCCGTCCGGCGCTCTGCGGAAGTAATAATACGTCCAGCCAACAACGGGCTGTACAGCATCTGCACGTGCAGCACATCAAAATGCTCCCGGGCCAGAAGGTCACGTATCTGACGGCGATCGGCGGGCAGCGGCATATGTAAGCTGTTGCCGTTAAAACGCACCGCCATATTTTTGCCCAAGACGTGGATATTTGGCAAATCCTGGCGGCTGCTGGCACTAACCAGGTAATGCACCTCGTGGCCGTTCTCACGCAACCACGCGCTGACTGTCAGCACGTACTGTTGCACGCCGTCAGGGGGGTCGAGCGAGTCATCAAGTACAAAACCAACCTTCAAAGGATACTTAGACTTAGGCATCAGTAAGCGCTCCGGCATGTTTCTTCAGGGATAACTCGTACAGGGCTTCGTATTGGCCAACGACCTTCTCATAGCTGAATTGCTTGACATAGTCCCCAGCCCAGTCTAACCACAACGCCCGTAAACGTGTTTCGTCCAGGAGCAACTTTAAGCGCCGGGCAAACTCAGGCGTGTCCTTGGAGTTGACTAGCGACAACGCGCCTAAGCCTTGCAT
>JBGPNM010000036.1:0-12178 GCA_041487535.1 Candidatus Saccharimonadia bacterium | reverse complement strand
CTATAGCCCGCAAAAAAGGCAAGGTGATTGCCGCTAAAGCATACCTTGCCAATTCGGGCTTTGCGTCCCCTCTGTGATATTGGTTCTACTGTCATTATCTCCTTTCGACAGTGTTCTTAATTTGTTTATAGTGGTTATCACCACCATAAACTGTAGCATTATAGAGATTCGCTGAATAAGTATTGACAATGCGAAGCAGGGTAACATAGACTTATTGTAGTTCTTTAAGTAGTTAGCTAGGTGAGACAAAAGGGCAGAAGTGCCCTAAATATTTTACTTAAAGTATGTCGTACAATGTATATTTTACGACTCTACTATGCTAACTATACGAGGTTAACTTGTACCCTAGCTACGGGCGGGGGAACGACACTACGACTTAAAACCGCCAGGCTTTACACACGTACCGCTTTGTTTGGGCGTGGCATGCGACTTTACTTGCTAGCGTTACTCGCTGGCATAGCTTCACGGGCTCTGACAGCCCGTTTGATACTGCATGCACCTAATTTGCAAAGTGCTGTGAAATATTTCACGATTTGACTTTTCCACAGTTTATCGTGAAACTATTTGCTTTTTGGTAACTTTTAGTACACTTTATACTCTCCTTTTCCCTCTGCTCTATTTCCCTACTATTTGACATGACCTACTTATATATTTTGGTATAGTTTTTTGCATATTTACTGCTGCGCAGAGACATATTGAACATATTACGAACAGAGGGCAGAGCGTCAGCGGGGGGCCTTGGATTTCATCCCCGCCGTTTGCAGGGATTCCCCCGCATGCCCCTTTACTGCTTAGCTTACGGTGGCTACTTGTAGTACGCCCTGCCGTCTACGCGCACATCAATATACTGTACCGGCGCCGTCCCCTGCTCTTGCAGGTGGTGCCGCACGGCTAAAAACGTGCCCGCCTGCTGCTGGGCAGTATCGCTATCGGCCAGGTTGAATTTAATGAAATAGGATTGCCCATACAGGTAGGCGTCCAACTCGCTTTTGCCAGCCGGCAAAACGAATGTCGAGACGTTTAACTGCTTACGCTCGAGCTGGAACAGAACTGCCTGCAAGAACGATACAGTGCCTGTCGGCAGTGCCTGTCGGCCAGTACTCACGGCGGTGCCGCTGTTATCCTTAACGTTGGGCAAATGCGGAGCGTTATAGGCAACATCTCTGGTATTGGCCAGCACGCGGCCACGATCATCCACGATGTACGAGCTGCCCTGGGTAGTGATGAGCACAAGCGCCGGTGTAGCCGGTTGGATGTAGACAATCGGCCGGTGGTCGATAAGCGGCAGTTTGATTGTCACTGTTGCCAGCTCCGGAAACTGGCGTTCCAGCGCCGCGCTGACGGCGGCTGTGTTGATGGTTAGCTTAGTCCGGTTCATGACCGTGCCGGCAAACAAACCGCGGGCAGCCTGCTGGTAAACGGTACGGTCGCGTAAAAAGGTACGTTCGCCGGAATCGAGCGGCAGTACCCTCGCATCGGCAGATACCGCAAGCGCGTTCAGCAGACCAACGAGCACCGCCAGCAGCACCGCAATCATGCCAAAACGCCGTGCTGAATAGCGGATAGCGCGGGATGCCTGATCGGCGGTAAGCACTGGAGGCCGGAAGAGCTGCCGGCCGACAGCGCCCGGCTCCTGCGATCTTCGCGCATAGTACGCATATATCGGCGCACGGCCTTCGTTCGTCGTGCGCCTGCGTTCGGTGGGTTGCAGTTTTTTCTGAAATGGTAACTTCATGAGCTATGCTGTTTGATTTTGGTTAGAGACTTCTATGCAAAACGCTAGGCGTTTTCTGCACATGCCTGCTCTAATAATACCATCGCCAGGCGCCGCGCTGCATCGGGACGGGCAAAGTGCGACAAAGCCTCGCCCAGCTGACGCTGCTGAGCGTCGTCGCCCAGCAGCTCGCTTACGACCCGACCCAGCCGCCCATCATGCTCGGCTTCTGCTTCGGTCAAGCAGATAATAGCGTTTCGTTCCGCCAGGACATGGGCATGGTGCGATTGCCAGAGCAGTTGTTTGGCGGGAACAATGACACAGGCTTTACCCTGCAGGGCAAACTCAGCAAGCCCGGTTGCCCCGCCGCGGGCGATTATAACGTCAGCGGCGGCGCTATAACGGTACAGGTCGGTCACGAAGCCTTTGACAATCACCCGTCCGCGGTCAGCACCTAACCCGAGCTGGTCATAGGCGCGGTCGGTGACCTCCGAAAGCGCTCTTCCGGCAAGATGCACGATTATCAACCCCTGGTGTTGCCGCAATAGCATAGACGCATTTTTTAAAACCACGTCGTTTAGCTGCGCGGCGCCATTACCGCCGCCGGTAACTAGCAGCATACGCTGGTAGTGGCCCAAGCCGAGCTCCTGCCGGTATTCGTGTTGTAATTTTGACGTTATAGGCACATACGACCCGTCTACAGGCACACCTACCATGATGGTTTTTGCAGGCGGGTACGGGTACAACTCCGCCGGCAGCGCCACGGCATGCAACGCTGCCCAGGGCGCGATGATGCGGTTTGCCAGACTCGGGGTACTGTCCGAATCGTGAGTAATGAACGGTACACCGTTCAGCTTGCCACCAAGGGCAACCGGCACGCTGACGAACCCTCCCCTGGTGAAGATTACCTGGGGTTTCAACCTGCGCAGCAGCCAGAAACTCTGCCACAAGCCGGCAAGCACCCGGAAGGCGTCACGGATATTCTTGCCTTGGGTCGGTACATCAAACACCTGCCGCCAGCCTTCCCCGTGGTAACGGCGAAACTTCCCGGCCCACACCGCATAGGTCTCGTCTATTGCCGGATGCGCTGCGGGAATATCTGCCAGGCGATCGCCCTTCTGGCCGATATATATGATGCGCGCATCGGGAAGGAGTTTCTTCAGCTCGTTAGCGACTGCCAATATTGGGGTGATATGCCCCCCGGACCCGCCGCCGGTCAGAACTATCCGCATTATGCTCTCCTCTGTTACGTTGCCTGCCCGAATTATAGTCCGTGTAGTGCGATATCTGGAACATCAGGCCAATTGCCGCCAGCACAAATATAACGCTGGTGCCGCCGTAGCTGACAAACGGCAGCGTAATGCCCTTCAGCGGCAGTACTCGGATCATCGCCCCGATATTGATGAGTGACTGCACGCTCAGCCAGGTAAAGACACCCACTGCAAGCAAGCGCGAAAAGTCGTCGGGGGCTCGCTCCGCAATACGCTTTAGCCGGGCAAACAATGCTACGAATACCCCCAGTAGCGCAACCGCGCCGATAAAGCCGAACTTCTCGGCATAGATCGCAAAAATCGAATCATTGGCAGCCTCGGGCAAATAGCCGTAGGCTTGCACGCTACTGCCCAAGCCCAAACCGCTCAGCCCGCCCGAACCGACGGCGATGATCGCCTGGCACGCCTGGTAACCAGCCGTCTGGCAATCGGCCGAAGGGTGAAAATACGTCATCAAGCGTTCGCGGCGGTACGGAATAGCCATGACCGATATAGCCAAGCCAATTACAATAATCCCGGTAATCATCGCCAGGCGTTTGAGCGGCATGCCCGCAACAAACAGCATTGACCCTATAATCATGGCGATGACACCGGTGGAGCCCAAATCGCTTTGGATACCCGCCACGACGACCCCGATTGCTATCAGTGCGATCGCGATAGGCTTTAACGTCAGCTGGACATTTTTGATCGTCCCATTTTGGATGTGGTGCGCCAGCAGGCCAGCCAGCCAAATCAGCACGGCGAACTTAAGCAGTTCTACCGACTGGACCGACAGTCCCCCCAGGCGTACCCAGCGGTGAGCGGGATAACTCGGGTTCACGGGCATAATAATTGCTACGCTCGTCACAACCGCAGCCAGGATAAGCAGCGGCTTGGCAAACTGCCGCCACTTGTCAAGCGGCACCTGGGACGTCACCACCAACGCTACCAGGCCCAAGCCAATCGCCATCAGCTGCTTGACGGTGTAATAACTGCTGCTGACGTGCGCGACTGCGCTCAGTGCCGGACTAATAGAAAAAATGACGATCAGACCCACCGCAAGCAAAATGACGGCTGCCACCAACAGCCAATAATCGGGACGATGGCGCCGGCCCAGCGACAAGGTGCCAGAAGCCGGACGGAGCCATGATGACCGCGGCGTCCTGCTTTGGTATGCAGACCTCGGGGGCATGATGCCTCTTTAGGTGTACTTTCCGACTAGGAACAGGATAAGCCCCAAGACACTCGCTACCTGGCCCACAATCCAAAACCGCATCGTCACTTTGGTTTCCGGCCAGCCGATAGCTTCGAAGTGGTGATGTATGGGTGACGATAGAAACACTTTCTTGCCATGGCGCAAGGCTCGCGACAGCCGGTTGATAATCACTGAGCCGGTCTCAACCATGTAGACCAAGCCAATAACCGGCAGCACGTAGACGGTATTCGTCTGCATCGCAATGACCCCGAGCGCCGTGCCGAGCGCGAAGGCGCCGACATCACCCATAAAAAAGCGCGCCGGAAAGATATTGAACCAGGTATAGCTCAACAGTGCTCCCACGACGGTCATACAGAACGCAGCCAGTCCGAAGTCGCCTTCTAAGCCACAGATGATCGCGTACGCCATAAACGAGCTTATCAGAAGGCCGCCGGCCAGCCCGTCGAGCCCGTCCGTAATATTCACCGAATTCGCCGTCGCAATAACCACGAACCAGAACAGCACGATTATCAGGATGCCTAGATATACTTCGTGAAACCCCGGTATATACACGTGTGTTAGACCGAGCTTCGCGTAGAACCACCAGCCGCCAATGAGGGCGACCAGACTATGCAAAGCAAATTTAGTCTTAGCCCGCATGCCCGCAATGCTGCTTGACCCACGGATATTCATCACGTCGTCGAGCAAGCCGACGGCGCCAGATGCCAGCAAGCCAGCCAGCGGCAGCCATGTTTGCGACCGGCTCAGATTAGCTACCAGCGTGACGATTGCGATAGAGGCCACAAAGATAAGCCCTGCCATGGTTGGGATGTTACGCTTATGCTTTTCGGCGTGGAGACTCTTGTAGACCGAAGCCACTTGACCGTTCCATGCTTCCGAGCGCAACTGCTTCCACCACTTATAACGGTATGCCAGCGTCGTATAGATGGGCGTCAGAATCGTACTCAGAATAAGGCTGAAGAACCCCAGCACGAGTACGTGCAGCAAATTATTAACGGATATAGTTATATGCAGTATATTGCCAGTCATAATAACGCGTTGGCCATTGTTTCTCTTCGTTCCTTATCACCTATTATACACACTCTAGCGACTTTTCGGGGTTACGAATGAGTCATTGATAAGCATGTGGGCTAGGTCAGCAAAGACAGGCTGACCAGCACTCGAACCCGCATAGCCGGCGACATCCGGCTCGATATTAAACACGGCAATGACATACTGGGGCTTATCGCCGCCCACGAACCCAAGATACGTACCGTTAAACAGATGGTCATAGTAACCGCCGGTCGGTTTAGCGATTTGCGCCGTGCCGGTTTTGCCACCAACAATGTAGTCGGACGGAAACGACATATACCCGAAACCGCCATATAGGTAATGTTTGACCACACCTTCCATAAGCGGAATCAGCTCGCTGCCGGTACTGCTCCTAACAACACGGCTGCCAATCATTTTCGGCTGGTTATACGTCACCTTGCCGTCGGCACGGACGAGCTGGTCGATGAGCGTCGGCTGGTAGTATGTACCGCCGTTAATGACGCTCGAAAGTGCAGCGGCCATTTGCAGCGCCGTCACCTGCACGCCTTGGCCGAAGGCCGTATTGGCGTATTGTAAGTCGATCGCCGGATCCGACGTATTAGCCGGCGGCACATAGCCCACCGACTCGTACCCCTGCTCAATATTGGTCGCCTTGCCCAACCGGAAATGGTTCACCATATAGTCATGCCATGCACCTATACCGTGTCCATTTATATCTGTCCCGCCCTGGTGGCTCATCTGCATCAGGAGCCATGTCGCCCCGGTGTTGAGCGACAAGGACAGAATACTGGCGATATTCTGCTGGCGGGCGCCACCGTCTTGTTCAATATCCCTGATAGTAAAGCCGTCTACCACCCAATGTGCCGGGTCATAGAAGCTCGTGCCGAGCCCGACCACACCTTGGTCAAGCGCCGCTGCCGTGGTGAGCGCCTTCATTGTCGAACCTGGCTCAATGGCGTTACTGGCCGCCGCGTTTTGGTAATAGCTCTGATCCGTGACTTTCTGATAGTTGGCCGGGTCGTACGTCGGGTAATTCGCCATGGCTTTGATCTGCCCCGTATTCGGATCCATAACGACGGCACTCAGGCCGTGCGAACGCGTTTTATGGTATTCGCTGGCTAGAATCTGCTCCATATGCGCCTGCATAGGCAGGTCAAGGGTCGTTACGATATCGTTGCCGTCCACGGGCGCCGTCTCGGTGTTGCCTTTCGTTGCAGCGAGCGGCACGCCGTATACATCAGTCACCGCCTTCACCTGCCCCGGTGTGCCTTGCAGCTTGTCGTTCAACGCCTGCTCCAAACCGTACTGGCCGTTGCCGTCGTTATCCACGAACCCGAGCACCTGCGCCGCCAAATCGCCTTGCGGATAGGTACGGTAGTCCTGCCCTTGCGTACCGACGCCGGGAACTTTCAGCGCCAGCAGCTGCTTGCTCTGGCCTTCGCTGAGCTTGCGTGCCAGGACCACGTAGCGTGTATCGACGGTCCGCATCGCCCTGGCATACGTCGCCGCATCCCCGCCGATAATCGCCGCCAGTTTATCCGCCACGTCATCGGGATGTTTGATATACACCGGGTCGGCATAGAGCGTATACAACTCCTGATTCAACACAATCGGCACGACCGTGCTGCCATCGTGCGCCTTGATGATACCCCGCGCCGCCGGAATCAGGTATTGCCGCAACTGGTCACTCAGAGCGGCATCTTTGTAATAATTGTAGTGAATAACCTGCACATAAAACAATCTGAGCCCAAAGAGCGCGATTATCGCCAGCAACATGCCGTAGATTATTTGCACACGGGTCGCGGAACGCACACCAGCACTGCCGCCGTCAGGCGTCGGGGAATTTGGGGTTCGGGTACGATAGTCAGAACTCATACTAGATGTTTGGGTACGTCAGCCAACTTCTTTCCCGCCGTATAGTGCCAAGGGTCCCAATGCAAGCGTTATTCCTGCACGGTGCCGCTGGGCGCCACCGGAACTAGCGTGCTGGCAACTTGGCTATGCTGGACGCGGTCGAGTGATTGCAGCCGGGCTGAGGCGAGCTCAAGATTGTCGTGCTCTGATTTCAGCTGCGCCTGCTTCTGTTGCAAGCCGTTGATCTGATAGCCGAAGGCATTCGTTTTGGTAACTTGCGTCAAATATAAGAGGCCGAGCGTGCAAGCAAGTACTATCAGGATGATCGTGTTGCTGACCGGTCCGAGCCGGCGTTCACGGGCGGTACTGAAACTGACTACATTCTGATTGCGCCCGGCATAATGGCCGCGACTGATACTCAGCGCACTTGAATACGTCATTCGTGTGAGGCTTCTTTCTGTTTTTTATGTTTGTTTTTGCGGCGCAGGCCGCGGACGCTCTTTATTTGATGAGCGCCCTCTACGCGGCCTGCGACTCGCTGGCGGCTAATCTTCCACGCGAACGTGGATTTTTATTGCCGCGGAACGTCTGAATGTTACCGGAATCGGCATCGTTCTCGTTCCTTTCTTTATGTGTTTATTTTCGCTGCGGCGCGGAGCTTGGCGCTCCGTGCACGCGGGTTGAAAACGGTTTCAGTGTTGCTCGCCGTGACGGGGTGTTTCGTCAGCAGCCGCAACCGGGCATCGTAGCGATCACCAGCCACTTCGGACAAAGCCTGTTTTACCAGACGGTCCTCCAGACTATGAAAGCTGATGACGGCAAGCCTACCATTTGGAGCGAGTAAATCAATCCATATTGGCAAGCTCTGCGCTAATAGCCCGAGCTCGTCATTGACCGCAATACGGATGGCTTGAAATGTCCGTGTTGCCGGGTGGACTTTGCTATGCCCAGGCCAGGCACGAGCGACGATACGTGCTAGCTCGGTGGTGGTTGCAATCGGCCGGTGCTCAACAATAAGCTGAGCAATCCGTTTGGCTTTCGGTTCCTCGCCGTAACGCCTCAGGATATCCGTCAGCTCCGCGGCCGAATACCGATTAACAATATCCGCGGCCGTGCGCTGTTGGTTTTGATCCATCCGCATATCGAGCGGGCCATCAGACGCTAACGCAAAACCTCGGGCAGCGTCATCTAGGTGTGGTGACGACACGCCAAGATCGGCCAGAATCACGTCGAACTTTCTGCCATCGGCAAATAGTTTACGACTGGCGCTCAAAAAGTCTGCGTGCACTATCTGAGCAGACGAGCCGGCAAACATATCCTGCAAGGCCTTGATACTTAACGCATCTCTGTCCACAAGGATTGCTTGTGCAGGATCGTCCGTCCGCGCCAATATAGCGGTAGCGTGGCCGCCGTATCCAGCCGTTAGGTCGAGGTACGAATCCCCTGCCTGTGGGTTTAAATACTGCAGCACTGCTTCCAGCAATACCGGAACGTGCGTGTGAGGTTGATCTTGGTGGCGCATCTTGCTTTTTATTTTTGCTGCTTGCACCTTATTTTTGCAAGCAGAATATTTTTGTTTTTATAGCAAGGATTGTTATTCCTTGCGGCAAGGTCACCTAATCAGCAGCCAGCTTTTTGTTTTTGTTCGTGTTTTTGTTTTTGTGGTGAGGTAAACAGTGGTATGTAAAGAAGCGTATATCGAGTAAGATTTGAAAAATCTTAAAACTTCTTACAGCTGTTTGCCTCAAGTTTGAGAGACTTATGTGTGAGGTGGAGTTTTGGGAGGTGTTTAGAGTAAAGAGCAAAGGTTTTTTAAGTGGTACCTTCTCTAGTCCACTCGCTGACTGCCGATTAGCTGACCTCGTACGGTTAAGAGACACCTGCAAGCAGGTTTCTCTTCGCGCCGGCAAAATGGAATACATTTTTGCCCAAGCTGCTCTTCCCGAACCACAAACAGCGGGTCGGATAAGCATTCCTAAAGTAACTAATCGTTTTTTTCGAATTGTTAAAGAACTGTTTTGGGACGCACCTAGGCGGCCGTACGCTCCGGTGCCATCAGGCGCCAATAGCGGCCAACCCCGACGGCGATAACGTCCTTGCTGATGCCCGCATAGTCCAGCAAATGCTGTTCCAGCGTGACTCTGCCCTGCTTCCCGTCCAGCGGCATCTCGGCCTTGCCCATTCTGAACTGTACGTTCAGGTCGGCAATGCGTTCGTCGAGGATGTCTCCTTCGAGGCGCGGTTCGACAAGGTTGTCCCACACGTCTTTTGGGTAAAGGTGTAGGTACTTACCAAAGCCTCTGGTTACGACTGCTCCGCTCAAAAATTTGTCGCGCAATTCGGTCGGTATAGTCAACCGCCGTTTGTCGTCGAGTTTTCTTTCGAAATAGTCTACCGTCGACATTGGTATTCCTTAAGTTGCTAGTGGTGTTTTTTGTTTTTTAGTAGTTAAGTGGTTTTCCTTACCTACCTACCCACTTACATGAATATACTACCCACGCTCACCCACTGCAATACCAATTTGACCCATTCTAGTGATGTTCTGACATCACTTGTCCACAGCCCCGTATTTAGAATCCGGACTTATACACAAGATCTAGTGCCCGTCGCAAGCAAGCAGCCACTAGGCACCGAAGACGACGACATGCTGGTGCAGCAGCATTCGTTGCTCACAAAACTTTCGTCGTTTTCCGCGCTAGCTCGAATATCTGGTTACTGGGGCCTGTCTATCGTCGCAAGGCGGAGTTACAATGATGGCCCTTCGGCTTATAGCGAGATTTGAACCGGTTTGCCGTCAGTCATTTTTATAAAGGTAATGCCTTCTTCGGCAAAACGCGTTTCCAGCCGGTCGTACATCTGTTGCCGCGCATCGTCGCGCCACTGCCAATCGTGCACCGGAACGATATATTTTGGCTTTAGTTCAAGCGCAACTCGAACTGCCAAGACCGTCGACGCCCACGGCCCGGTCAACGGCAGGGCTAGAATCGGCATAGTTTCATGAAAATGGTGACTATCACCGGGGTCCGTGAGTAAATCCAGATAATGAATGCCAACCTCTTCCGGCGGGTCAACCATGCCCAGCGGCCGGATCGCTTCGTGCGGAGCGTCGAAAAAACACACGCCGTCAGGTGCTGAGGTCTGTACGCCGGTAATCCCGGCTTGGTCGAGCAACATCTGTGCGCTTGCAGGCGCCGTAATCCTGGCGCCCGGGAAGCGAGCACGCAGCTGCTTGATACGATCCACATCCATGTGGTCCGGATGCTCATGGGTTATAAAAATATCGTCCAAAGCCTTCAATGTCTCAATATCTAACGGACTGTACATGCCCGGGTCAAACAGCGCCGTCCGGTTTTCCGTCTCTACTAGCAAGCACGAATGAACGAATTTGGTAATTTTCATGTCTAGCCCTCCTGAATATTGACCGGTCGATCAAGTGATCCCACACGGTGCAGTAACCTAATAATAACACCGGCCGCTGTTAATGGGCGTGTCGAACGTGCCGGCGTCCAACCGCCACAGCTGCCACTAACCCGTCCGCTGCAAATAAATATGCAGGATAGATAATTGCCGTTGAGGCATGCAAGCCGGTGGCCGCTAAGGCGCAGCCTGAACCGGCTGACTGCAAGGCATACGTGACCCATGCTTCCTCTGCTGGCCGCTGCCACGCGTGGCGCAGCGTCGGCAGAAGTGCGACCGCATCTATCCCAGTCGACACCAGCACGGCCGGCAGGACGGTGTGCAATACCGGCCAGCTGAGCAGCCCGGCTATTGCGGCTATCTGGCAAATGGCATCAAACCGGGTGAGCCGGGCATACCCTTTCCAGAAGCCGAGCACCACAATCGAACCGGTCCCAAGCGCATTGCCGAGCACGACCGCGCCGACATGCCAGTCGTTACTGGCGAATGCCGCGCTGGAGACTATTAAGGTCAGCAGCGTCCAGGTAAACCACGACACGATGTTCGGCTTTGCTTTGCCCTGCCAAGCTGCCAGCCAATACGGTACGACACCGAGCACTTCGAGAATGGAACCGGCTGCAGTGAGCGTATCTCTCACAATCAATCTCCTTACCTTATCAAGGACCCTGCCATTGTATCCATAATTGCTAAACTATACAAAATGTTGTCCTGATTTTCGGACAAGTATGCTATGATCCTACGTATGGAACTTACAGAGGTCCAAAGCAACCTCGAAAAGCTCGGTATCGAGCCGGAAACCAGTACACTGTACCTGGAACTTACCAAACGCGGCCACTCCTCTGCCCTGCAGCTCTCCAAAATTACCGGCATCAGCCGCACCCAGGTGTACCGGCATCTGGAAAGTCTGCAAAGCTGCGGTCTGGTGAGCGCGGAGCAGCTGAGTTACGGGACGCTGTACCGGGCGCAGCCGATAGAGAATATCGAGGGCCTGCTCGCCAGCCGCGAAGCCGAAACCGCGTCGCTGCGGCACGAGCTGGCCGGCATGGCCCAAACGTTGCAGGCGCTCGCCGGCAGCGCCGGCCCGAAAGCCACTGTGCAGCACTTTTACGGGGTTGCAGGGCTGAAGCAGGTCAACTGGAACCTTACGAAAGCCGATAAGGAATTCCGCGTCTTCGAGGCGGCACATATCAGCCAGCATCTCGACAAGGCCTTTGCCCGGCACTGCCGCGAGCGATACATGGAGCGCCATTTGATCAGTTATGACTTAACGAACGCCAGCAGTGTCACCGCTGCCGAACTTGAGCCGTTCGACCCGGATCGCACGTTTTTGCGCCATGTCGACCCAGCGGTGCTTACAATCAATTTCGAAGTCTACATATATAACGACGCTGTAACGTTATTGGATTACTCAAAAGCTCAGCAGCTGGCGATTGAAATCCATCACCCTACCCTGAACCTGATGATGCGGCAGCTGTATGACAGCATGTGGGCCGCCGCTGCGCCGTTAACGATCAGCGCAAAATAAATTTTACTTAGAGCTAATTAACATCCCCCTGTTACAGGCAAAACCAAAGCAGCGCCCATGATTTTCTATCTGTTTTCTTATGAGGAAGCGTACTTGTAGAGTACGGTGACGAGTGAAAAACAGATAGAAAGTGGGCGACACTACACCCCATGAAACATGGTTTCATGGGG
>JBGPNM010000035.1:0-12403 GCA_041487535.1 Candidatus Saccharimonadia bacterium | reverse complement strand
TGCCCGGGGTTCTATTATTAGACGGGCCTCGGATGTCTTAGGCGTCAAAGCTACCGGCGGAGCAAGGCTTCTGCGCCAGCGTCGCGAATAATCTCCGCCAGGTTAGCGGCGAATCGGGCGTGCAGTTTGACAGTATTGTGCGCGTGCGCCGGATCTGGCGGAACCTCTATAACCGCGCGCAGAACATTACGGCCGAGATTGGCAGCTTGGCTGTAACGATCCAGGTAAGCCGGCGGCACCAAGTTTTCTATGGCAGCGATAATCATTACGCATGGACAAACATATTGACAGTGCATGCAGATCAGACTACTATGTAGGCATGAGTGAATCACAATATACAATTCGATCCATACCGCCAAAACTCGACTCAGTTTTGCGCCGGCGCGCACAGAAAACCGGCAAAAGTCTCAACGAGGTCGTGATTGATGTATTGACAAAAGGCGCCGGCGTCGCGCTTGATGCCAGCTTCGATGATCTGGACTGGTTTATTGGTAATAAGTCGCTGAACGAATCGTTTGGCGAATCGTTGGAGTGGCTGGATAAGGTACCGAAAGATATAGCATGACGCCTAAGCTTGCATTGGATACAAACGCTTACCGCGCACTCGGCGACGGCAATGCGAAACTGGCCGAGCAAGTCAGGGCCACGGCACAAATCGGCGTGCCCATTATCGTGCTTGGAGAATTATATTACGGGATATTTCTGGGAGGCAAGCAGGAAGAGAATTTGTCGAACCTCAATCGGTTTCTTGCTTCGCCGCGTGTCGACGTACTACAGATTGATGAACTGACCGCGAAGTTTTTCGGCGAGATTGCCACGGAACTGCGCCGGGCAGGCCGCCCGATCCAACAGGATGATATGTGGATTGCGGCTCTGTGCAAACAGCACGGCTATGCGCTCGCTACAGCGGACAAAGATTTTGAAGCCATAACCGGCCTAGAACTGATAAGTTTTTAGTTTGGTAAGAATCCGTTTTGTTCTCGCACATGCATAACGCTAGGCGGTGAATACTCATGCCGGCCAGCAGCAAGATCGCGATCAACAGCAGGTCACTATCGTGCGACCAGGCAAAGGGCGAGGCCAAAGGGCCAGGGGGGGGCGGGAACTGGCACGATGTCCTGTCTGTTAGAAGACAATCTTCTGGATCCCCTACCCGCGGCGCGCAAGCAGGAAAGTTCTTCGGGGCCTCCGGCAGCGTAACGCCGACGTCGTGTTTACCATTATTCACCCGACGATCCCTAATCGACGGCAATGATGTGTAAAATTTGTAGGCAGTCACTGCGAAGGCTATACTTGAGCTAACAACCTACGGAAGGCAACTAAGTATGCAAAAGAAAAGTTTTAATACGCCCGATGAATCAAAAGAATTTCCTAAAACCAAAGTCGATATAATAAAGCTTAATGATAAGACGTTACTACGCAACACGTTCGAGCCGGGATGGAAGTGGTCGGAACATGTGAAGCCCGCAGCCGGAACGGATAGCTGCCAGACGCACCATGTACTGTATGTTATATCCGGTCACCTCAAAACTGTTATGAACGACGGGGCTCAGATAGAAATTAGCGAGGGTGATGTGGCTGATATCCCACCAGGGCATGATGCCTGGGTCGTGGGCAACGAGCCAGTAGTGTCAATCGATATTGCCGGCCTTCTTTAAGAACTACAGCCACTTAACCCGCCAATTTTACAGCTCCCTTGGAAGAGATTGGCGTGGATGCGGCTGACTGCCAGCTATACGAAGCGGCTATGCAGCATTTCAATTAGACTTATAGTTCTACCTCTCTGATCTCGCAAAAGTCAGGCATGAACTTCTTTGGGTCAGTTTGTTTTAGTTCTGCCAGGATTGCCGCAATGAGCTGACCGTGAGTTACCCAGATTTTCTCTTTTGGAGGATTTGCTAATAACCTTTTAGCGGCTGCAATGGCCTCCGGTGCCAGTATGCCTTTCTTTATATCTTCGGTTGTTTTTTGTGGATCGAGGGTATTAACCTCGTTGAGGAAGCTGTTGGCAACGGTATTCTTAAGCCCTGCTACCTCAGCTGTTTGCCTCGCACGAAGTAGCTCAGATACAGCAACAGGCTCGTTACCGAGGATGATATTACGCTTTAGTAGCTCCCAACGCAGCGCTTTAGCTTGCTGAGTACCCTCATCGTTCAGGGGCGCACCTTGTTTGCCGAACGCCGCTCTGGTCGTGCGGCTCGCATCAGTTTTACCGTGACGGATGAGCATGTAGCGCATATGCTAGTATCATAGCAGCGAGTTCCTGTTTTATAAATTTCCGGCAGGCAGCTCTTACTCAAAAACCTCTGAACAAACAGCTCTAACAAGTAATTCTTGCGTTTTTCCCTGTAAAGCACAGGTAGTGTAGCAACGTTTGTGCGTATGCCGGTCGTAAAATGAGTACTATTAGGTCCGTAGGAGGGACAATGTGTAGGTGGGTTAGGGACTGACCCGTAGCTCACAGGCGATGGGTCAGCGCAGGCGGTAGAGCTTATGCTTCTTGCGGGGCCAGTACAAATGTGCAAAATATCCTGCGCATGCGGCGAAGGTTAGGCTGCTTATTGTTGCGCCGAGATAGAACCAGCGCTGTGGCGTGACCTCAGCCACAAGTTTGAGATTGTAAGAACCATCAGCATAACGTATATAGCCAGGACTATAGCTATAGATGTATGTGATTGGTACTGATCGGATTCAGTCCGGTAATCTGCTATTTGCCCCCGTTGGATAGTACTACGCGCTCTTTTGCATCATAGCTGACAACACTCCCTGATTGCAGGAGAAACGCGGATACTGGCTGTCTATTCCCGGCCTTCTGCAACGCAGCATGAATATCCGTGACATGCTTGAATATCATCCCGATCCTTGCGTCTTGCCCTTCGATTGCCGCAAGCAAACCTTCCCGCAACGGATGCTCTAGAATGACTTGCACTTTGCTGAACATGACTTCTCTTCTTCTGTTAATTTCGTCTTGATCGATGTGCCCTCTTGGGCGATCTGGCTGCGAAAAAGCTGCCATAAGTTCTTTTAACTTCGTAGATTCTAGTGGTGCCACGCCTAGCCCACTAATATATACGTGTTGCTTGCCAAGAAACTGAAGTAAGTTCAATAGTTCGTAGTTGCTGAAACCGGCATTCGGCGGCAGCAAAGCATATTCTGCTTGCTTTTGCGTGTTTAGCGACGATAGGTTAGATAGCTGCTCGGGAGCCTTCGCTCTCCCTAGACCTTTTCTCGTGTCGGAAATGAGCACGCTCAGTTTAGTCCTCGCCTGTCGGGTATCCTCTTCGCCAGGATAGAGTACAGAAAAAAGCCTAGAGGTACTAATGGTGCGAAACCCGGCCGTCTCTACCTCCAAGACGTTCAAGAGCTCAGCCCGCTTGCCGAGAATATACGTTCCAGTAGATAGCTTGTAACCCTTTTCTATCACCTCAGCTTTGCCCTCACCTTGCAAAGACGAAGCTTCTTTGCCGGCCGCGACTGGTACCGGCCCGCCTCGCTGCTGCAGCTCCTCAGCGAAAGCTTGTTTGCTCACTGCTTGTTCGCCTAGGAATGCCTGGCCCGCTTGTGCGCGCTGTGCAATAACTTGGTAGGTTTCCTCTGCTCGCAGCACCATCTCGGCTGTCACGTGCCGGGGCGGATTGACGCGTAACCGCCCTACGGCCGCCGTTTCCGGCTCAAGCTCATGGGCCGCAATGATACTTACGGATCGGTCGATTGTCCTTTTGACTGCATCTGCAGCGGCATCCAATCTCTGGCCGGCCATCTCAACGGCTGTCGGCGTTTCTCCGCGCTCAAAGGGCGGCACGACGATCTGCTCTCCCTCTGCATTTTTCATACGGTCAAGCCATCCCGGGCGCCGCAAGGTTAGGCTGTCCGGATCTATCCAGCCGGCCGCTCGCTGCTCCCTGATAATTGCCGCCGTATCCGCTTCTGCCGCCAGGACTTCTGGTGACGGTACATACTCCTCAAAACTCATACTCAGCTCCTCCTTTTCAGTAACTATATAGCGATACTCTTTTGCAAGAAGTCAAAGCATAATTTTATAAAAGGTCTTGTCAGATAGCAAGCACTCGAAATACCGACACCCGGAACATAAGTACGTGTGGGTACGAAGTTCGTCCTGTACCAGGGAAAGAACGTGTGAATTTGTGTCCTATCCCATCTACCGAATCACATTCACTCTATCTTATACAGGACGGATCTGTGCCCCCTCGTGCGACCTGGCAAAGGGCGAGGCCAAAGGGCCAGGGGGCGGGAACTGGCACGATGTCCTGTCTGTTAGAAGACAGTCTTCTGAATCCCCCGGTCTTAAGAACCTCCCAGGCTTCCCATCAAGGCTAAGGCAGCCTTGATGGGAAACGAACAAGGGATTGCCCGGGCAGCAATGTAGGTGCTTGAGCTCTATCGCAGGCGGCAGATTTAATGTTTTTTGTTTGCTACTTCGCGTAAATAACCGCCCCGGACCCTGCGAGCGCCCTCTGGACATCCTGATACGGCACATACCTTGGTTGCTCATTGCGCTTCACCGCCAAAGCCGCCAGAGCACCGGCCGCCTGCCCGATACTCATAACGATCGGCTGCTCGCGGATTGCGCCGTCCGCAAGCCGTGATACCGAAATATTCTTTTCGGCAGCAAGCATACCATCAACTCGCTGGGGGATGAGCACGCCTATTGGTACTTCAAACGGTCCGCTTTTGCTCACGCTCGTCAAGGCAGTTGGGGCGTCAAGCCCCGGTTCTAAGTCGCTCGCCCGATTGCAGCCGTGCAAATCCATAGGGTAATACCCGACGGCGATGCTGTCCTTGAACGTTGGCATCGGACGCGCCGCGCTCCATGGCCGGAGCATGCTAGCGCTTGTCAGCGTCTCCACACCGATGATCCTGCGCGCTTCCCGGACGTACGGCTCCTGCGCCATCTGGTATTCAAACGCTTCGTAGCCGTTCAGCTCCGGGCAATGATTTTGACGGGCGTAGGTCGTGTCGTAGCCCTCATCATCGGCGATTGACCACTTCGTTTGATGCAGGTCGTGCTGAATGTAGTAAACGAGCTGGAGCGTGAGCAGCTTGGCCTGACACGTGTCTTTGACGCGCAATGCAGGGTCGGAGATGTATAGGCTATTCAGCCGCGCATCCAATGGAAAGTCGTTCCCAAGGATAAGAGCGGTTCTAGTTATGATATGTCCGTTCTGCTGCAAAGCGTTGTAATCTTGGGGGTTCGTAAGGTCTGGCAAGCCTCGGAAAGCAGCATAGCTTTGAAATGTATACGGCTGTTTGTGGTCCTTTAGGTGGTCATACCCATTAATCGCTAAGTATTTTTTGAAATGGTTAATCAAGCTGCCAGTGTAGCCTGGCGGCGGGCGCATGAAGGTTAAATTCTCAGGTACACCTTGAGGATAGAATTTGATAATCGCGGCATAGCTGATGGTTTGTACGCATGAATTCCTGTTTGGACTGCCGCTTATACTCTTACCGAGCCGGAATGGCACCCCGGCCAACCCTAAGATATCTCCATATTCGTCCGCGTCAATGACTACTTTAGACTTAAGCACGCCGAGCCGATCCGTCGTAACGCCTATCACTGTTGCGCCCTGTTTCAAGACGTCAACTACCTTCACTCCGGTGAAGACCTGCACATTGCCGCCTTCGTCGTTCAGCATTTGGTGAAGAACCTGCTGGCCCACGCTCGGATCCACGCAAAGATTCTTGGTCCCAAAGTAACACGTGCTGACCGATTTTCCGCGGCTGGCGTAATAGTCGTTTACCCGGTCTACAAAATTCTTATATATGCCGCTCTGACGGGCCAGCGGGTTGTCTTCGTCCATTGTACCAACTCCTGCTGCAGTCATTTGCCCGCCAAGCCAATCCGTTTGCTCAAGTAGCGCCACCTTCTCACCCATTTTTGCAGCCTGAATACTAGCCGCGATCCCGCCCGGCCCAGCCCCAACCACTACGACGTCATAATTGCTGATCACGCTAGTTGCGTTATGCCTGTGCTCAACCTTAACAAGCAATGTGCCCACCCCTAAGAAAGTGAGCAGGATAACCATCAAGATAGCTAAATAACTGCCGCTTTGGCTCAGTGATCTTGTCATGTTACGTTCCCTCCTTTACCGAAAATAATCCAGCTCCTATTTTCTTTAATGAGATACCCGGCATAGAAACTTCATTAAAATTAGAAGGGATCTCTCTGCCGGGTAGTAACGATAACGACTCCACTAAAACCGGGCTGTCGGGATTGTTATTAATAGTCAGCACATGTTTACCTCCGGATAGATCCATATCGAGCGTAAAATACGTAAAGTCGAGTTTGCCTGGCTCGATGTTTTCCGACAAAATCCGCCACAAGCGAACTGGCCGTCCGTCCAGTATAGCGTCTATCGTATAGCTACTATCAGCTGCATGGAGGAGGAGCCTGTACCGAGCCTTCTTCGCGACGTGAGCAATAATGTCAAACTTGCCTTTGCCCGGTTTTAAGCCGGTAAATTGCGCCGAGGGCAAGCTAGCCATGGATGGCACATCCTTTTGAAATGGGTTATCAATGCTATCCGCATCATCCAGTCCCCCAAGTGAAAGGGCATTACTCGTAAAGTCTGCGCTCGGGACTAGCTTCTCATCAAACGGCAACAGTATTGGATTGGGCAAAAATGATTTTATATCTCGGAACGTAGTATACAAATCATAGTAGGCTCGTTCGAGGTTATCGGTTCGCAATTTTGCGGAGAATACGCCCTGGGCCATGAGCCGCTTGTACTGCAAGGGGAAATATATGCTGCTTTCCCCCAAAGAGTTACTGCCAAGAAGTTTTTGGAGATTTGTCCATTGCTCGTCTACGAGTGTTAGGCTGTGCATATCCCTGTGCCGCACTGCTTCATACAAAGCGTAGTCTGCACCGTTATATACGAGCTTAAATTGCCTGCTTTTTGATAGGGCCGTATCGATCGCTGAATCTGCGGATGGCATGTATGTTGAGCCAAGATTACGGTTGTTTATATGTTTTGGACGAAGAATCTCCGATACACCTAAGTTGTTGATGAGTATTTTCTCCCAATTTAGATCTCTGTCCTCTATGGATTGGTAGACGCTGTACGCCTCAATCTTATTTTGGACATCGGCGCCAGTTCCGTAATAAAGCGTCGGTTTATTAAGGTAATAAATTAGGAATTTATCAATGAAGCCGTACGAATTGCCGTCTTGTAATATTTCTCGTCCGCTTTCCATAGTAGGAAGAATAAAGAGTCTGCTCTTGCCGGAAGCAAGCTTTGACTTTATATTTTGCAAGTCCGGCGGAATTCGGTACGGCGCCAAAAATTTGTTAAAGTCTCCGGAAGCAAGTACGTTGCGATAATCAGCATTAATCACGAAAGGCATCAGCGGTAGCAAAGCAATAAGGATAAAGATAGCTCGATGTCTACGATCCTTATCGAGCGCCTGCCTTATACATACTAAAGAGATCGCAAGAAGAACGCCTATCGCATAGAAGTAGATGAATTCAAAACGGTGAGGAAAACGCAAAATATTGATAAAGGCGGACACCAACTTAACTACATCTTGCGTAAACATACCTGGACGAGAAGCCAGATGCAGAACGACGATCCCTAGGACTTCGTGAAACGAGTACGGAAATGCAGGACTATACCCAAGCGACATCCATATAGCAATCAGACTGGCGACAAACAGGACTAAAAAAAGCTGTCGTTTGCGGTCTTCTATCTTCGCCCAGCTTGACAGTAGAAAGACCGAGCATACTACTAACACTATGATCATAAAGCTGGTGCGCGGACTCCGAACAAGGTAATACCCGTGATTAAACATGTCTACTTGACTAAATATGCCAAGGGTCAACAATGCCTGTAGCGGAACTGACGATTCCGCTATCATCAGGTGATCAACCGGTATGTTGCTTGAGACGGACGAGATGGCGCTTGAGTCTATAGCAGAAATAAAGATTGCATAAGGCAAGAGGCTACACACCGTTACGGCTATAAGGTATACGCCATCCCTTCTTAGACATTGCACAAAGTCTTCCTTCTCCCGCGGTACCATAACTAAATTAAGCAGGACGAGAATCGCAAATATAAGATAGAAGATCACGTGATAATGGATTGCTGGGTTAAGCAACACCAGCAGCGACGTGGCCGCAATATTACGCCAGTCAAGCGCCTCGTAAAAAAATAGTTGCTCAATGACGAGCGACAGGCTCAACGCAAACATACTAAACCCGAATATCAGTGTATAAAAATGCGTGATCTTAGAGTAAAGCATGATGAGATGGATAACGGTAGCGGCTATCAGTGAGGTAATGACAGCTACCTTCATCTGATCTTTCGCGAAATGCCGGACAATACGATAAAAGGCGTAAAAAAGCACGTATGCAGACACAGCGTTCATAATTACCAGGGCAAAGGGAAGAACCGGATTAAACCGAACCCAGGCGGTCCAAAATGAGTAGCTGGTCCTGATCTCCTCCGAGCCGGTTAAATCGCTGGAGTTATCACCGAAAAACTGGGATTTGAAATTAAAGAAGGGCACCAGCTCTTCCCGCGCTATGACTGATTTGTGCTCCAGAATTGAAGGTATGGCGGTTATAACGTTCCGGAAGATTATCGTATGAAGCAGCAGAAAGATGCAAAAGACGAGTGCTAGGTACTTGAACGGTAGATGTCCTGGCGGTGATTTCTGCAAACTTTGGGCGTAGCCGCTGCGACTGCGTTCAATATATTTCGCCCGCTTAAATTTCATCTCGCAGATCCTTTTCGGCTTTGGCAAAATATGCTTGGCTGACTTGAGCAAGCCTGCGCCTGATTTCCGCTGTATTACGCATGAGATCTTCATACTTAGCAGTTAACGCTGCAGCACTTGCTTGCTCTATCTGTATGCCATAGCTGTAGCCAATTTCCTCCAAAAATCTTGAGCATTTTGTATCATACGCGATGTTTAGGAATGGCACGCCATTGGCTGTGGCTAACAACAAAGAGTGAAATCGCATACCGATAAAAACGTTGAGTTGACGGAAGAGAGAATTTACTTCATCGATTGGCACAGAATCAAGTAACGATACGTTTTTATGAGCGTTTAGCGCCGACAAAATGCTTTCACGCATGAAGGCTTTGTCATTATGGATATTAAAATCAGCTTGGAAAGGAACTAGCACCAGATAGTTCCCGTCATTCAGCAGGCCCAACAAAAACGTCTGGATCGACTCTATATATTTGCTTCGGTCAACCCAATCCGGAATATCGGATAGCACATTGACGCCAATTATCTTGTTAAACCTGCCCTTAGGCTTCCTGAATTCTGTGCGGTGCCATACACCTTGCCATTCGGAATTTATGAAAAGGCCGTCTACGGAACGAACGACCTTGCTCGTCGGCAGCCGCAACGTGTCCAGAGCGAAACGATAAGATTCCTGGTCGCGCATAGTTGTTCTGGTGCTGGCCGCCAAACTAATTTTTGTGATAAAACGCCCCACGGGGGACTTGATTGAGCCCGTACCAATGTTAAGGTTGTAAATCGGCTTGCCCAGGGCCCGGGCCAGCAGATTAAAAAACATGACCCGCGTTATCACCCCATACCTGGACCTGCCCGTCGACGAATAGAGTTCTTTATACACCGTACCGCCTCCATACACGACAGCGTCCGCCGAGACCAACAACTTCAATAAAGCAAAAGGTGAGGTACCATATGTTTGAAAAAACCGTACGTCCGGGAACCTGGCAGTTATAGCTTTTGGGACTAAGTCAATCCTGCTGGCATTTACGATTATTTCTTGAACGCCGTTGCACGTTAAGTAGTTTATGTAATTCAACAGCAGAAGGTCATCCCCTAGATTGGTTTGCCCGTAGCTTCCAAGCAGGAGAACGCTGCTATTTTTCACGCACCAGGCCTTGATAGACGCTCATTGTTTGTGTGCCGATCCCGCTCCACAGCCGCTCGTGTTTTAGACCGCTTGATAGATTCAGAAACTCATCTTTATGCTGGAAAAAATCGGCCAATTTGGCGGCCAGCGCTTCCGGATCCCTTTGGAAGAGCACTCGTTTATCCGCAACGGCATCCTTGAATACGTCACTCGCTAAAAACGGCTTCTCGTAACCGATCGCGATCGACATCGGACCCGAGCTGGACATAGCGATAGTGTAGGGATATACCGATACGTCACTCGCGCTGTAATATGTCGCGATTTCTGCCTCGTCGATGAAGCCGACCCATCTGTATTGGCCGGCCGGTATCAGCTCGGCAGCCTTAGCCTGTGTCGCCTTATAGTACGCCATATACTTGCTGTCCTCTTTTAGTTTCGGGTGAACCCCGGCGCCCAAGATGAGCACACTTTGGACGTCGATCAACGCATAGCGGGCAAAGCCTTCAATGAGAAGATCAACGCCCTTGTAGCCCGTGAGATAACCCATGAACAGCACGATATTTTTATCTGCAGACAGTTGCAGCGAATTTCTTGCTGGCGCGGCCGGCACGGCCTTTAAGTTTTCAACACCGTGATGTATCACGTCGGTCTTGCCGACCGGTATTTTATACTCAGTAGTCAAGACTTCTTTCAAGCGTTGCTCATGGACAATCACCCGGCTGGAGCGCATGGCGATCGGCCTGAAGATTGCATAGAATGCTGCCTTGACCAGCGCCGGCGGCATACGGGAATTGTTCCGCTTTACAAAATCGTGATTCACTTCTTTTAGGCTTACGACGCCATGGATGGTGACGACCACTTTGTACCGCCTGATGGCGACAATCAGCCATTGCAATAAGTAGGCTGTCGCGATACCGCCGAATAATGCCAGCTCCTGTTGAATATGTATGACACCTGGCCGTAGAGCCCTAATCTCTTTGAGCAGTTGCAAAAAGAACCTGGGGTCACGATCAAAACAGCGGATTACGTTAACGCCGTCCTCAACATAGGTTTCTCTGCCTGCGGACGCCTTATCGCAAAGCACGTATACTTGGTCGTCCTGGGACAGCGGCAGATTATCTACGAGATTCTTGGTGTATGAAGCAACTCCGCTCGCCTGGATATGCTTAGAGCTTCTTGGAGGGTAAAGGGTAATGAGTGCAAGTTTCATATGTTCTCCCAGGTGATTTAGGATATAGCTTACTTGCGTTGCTCTAGAAGTTCCGGAACCGGCGCGTGTTCAGCCTCGGGATCTACAAGGTTCCATTCTTGTTCGGTTTTTCTAAGCACCACCTGGTCGGATCCGATGTGGTCACGGATAACGTATAGCGGCCGGCCGGTGACCTCGGCATTGATGCGCGCGATGTACAAGCCCATCATCCCCATACAGGCCAGCACCATGCCGATCAGGAAGACGTTTAGCAAGGCTAGCAGCCCGGCGCTGGTGACATGTAGGGTGAGCGGATCGCCCAGCACGAATTTATCTACCGCCAGAAAAATGCCGGTGGGGATGGTTACAAGCAGCATGAAATACCCAAGGTAGCTGGCCAGCTGCAGCGGCAGCAAGCTGTACGAGGTGAAGGTGTGCAGGGCGAGCGCGAACAGCTTGCGGAAAGTGTATGAGCGCTGCCCGTGCAGCCGCGGCGCGACGTCGAAATGCACATAATCCCGCCGGAAGCCAAGCCAGTCGATGAGGCCGCGGGTGATGCGATTGTGCTCCTTCATGGAGCCGAACGCGTTTATAACGCGGCGATCCAGCAGGCGGTAGTCGGCGCCGTGCGGTGTGACTTCGCCCTCAGCGACCATGCGGAACAGTCTGTAGAACCAATCTGAGCTGAAGCGCTTGAACCAGCTGTCACCTCGGCCGTAGCGCTTAATGCCGACCACAACCTCAGCCCCGTGCTTCCATTTCTGTAAAAACGAGTTGATGAGCATGGGCGGATGCTGCAGATCGGCATCCAGAATGATCGCCGCATCGCCCCCGGCAGCATGCAGGCCGGCGCTGACCGCCGCTTCTTTGCCAAAATTGCGGGACAGCTCGATGAGGCGGACATTTTTGCTCTTTCTGGCCAACTTTTGCACGGCTTCTGCCGAATCGTCGCGGCTGCCGTCGTCCACGAAGAGATACTCGAAGGCGTAGGGCAGTTTGCCCGCGATTTTCCGTATACGGTCGTGCAGCACCGGTATATTCGGCGCCTCGTTGTACACCGGCACGATGATCGATACGAGCTGTCTGGAACTCATCTCAAAGCCCCCGCTGCCTTCGGCCGTTTAAACATATTCGCGCCCGTCCAGCCGCCCAGCAACGCCAGCATGGTGAGGCTCCCAAAAAACAAACTGTCTATAACCGCCTGCGGGCTGCTGTGGTGAACTCGCAAAACACCAAAGACAACTGCCAGCCCAACAATGACGACAGGCACAACCAGCGCACGCCGCAACGCCAGGTGGTACATGATGAACAGGTTGACGACGGATATAAGGAACAGCACCAGTCCGAGGCGGGGCAGCAGG
>JBGPNM010000034.1:0-12498 GCA_041487535.1 Candidatus Saccharimonadia bacterium | reverse complement strand
GGTTTGTCGACAGAACTCTATTTATGTTTCACTCGATTATGATTGACAAAGTGCTACTATTAGTGTAATATTACGTATCAGTTACTGAAGGAGATTACCATGCGTATGTTTAAGACCCGGCTCACTACAAAGAAACTTATCACTTTTGCCGCCGTAACGCTGACACTTAGTCTGCTGACGGCAGGCTATATTGTGCTTGCCCGGCCGGCTGTTTCTCATGCCGCGACTACGGTAACCCAGTGCACGCCGCAAGACCAGCATCCTGAAACAAATATCGTCTACTGCGGGTTAAGAGGCACTGCGACTGCCGACCTTATAAAATCGCTCCAGACGTACTACAACCAGAACAGCGACAAAGCTGCTGACAATACGACGCATGTCCACACCGGCGACCTGCAGACCGTATATAACTTCGGCGGCGCCAGCCCGTCCATGGTCAAAGGCATGAATACCAGCAACACTTTCCTGGCAATTTCTAACAGCAACGGTACGCTTACACTGAATGGTCGCGTTATCGGTACGAACATGAACATCGCCGGCCGATGGGTCAAAACCGACCATACCGGCTTTACCCACATCGTCAACGATGTCTACATTCGTTCGTATAAAATCTTCTTTAATGCAACGTCCGATGCTGTTCCGACACTCGTGCACATTAACCCCACTACCGGTATGGCTGACTTCGCCGTTTGGGAATGGTGCGGCAACCTCATTACATTTACCCCTGTCAAGCCGCCCGTTAAGTCGCTGAGCTGCGACTCGCTGACGGCCGAGCAAGGTACGATAGATAACCAAAACGGAACTATTGACTACTCCTTCGTTGCCAAAGCGACTGCAGCCAACACAACCATTACCAGCTTCGTCTTCGATTTCGGCGACGGGACACAGTCTACTATTACTAACAACCAGACCAGCGCCGGCGCCGCGCATACCTATCAGCTAAGCGATGTGGCGCGGAGCCTCACTGCCACGGTTACGGTAAACGCCTCGGGCGTAACACCCAAAACCTGCACCGCGAAGGTCCAGTTACCGGCCAAAACGGTTCCGCCAGTGTCAAAACTGGAATGCCTCCAGCTTACTGACGAGGCTCAGGACACCGACAAAACGACCTATATCTTTACGGCAACGGCCCGTCCTACCAATACAACAATCAGCAGCTACACCTTTAGCTTCGGTGACGGCACCAGCCAAACGGTCACTACCACAAGCACTACCGCAACAAGCAAGCTCGTCACCTATGCGAAGGGTACGACACATTTAGTACAAGCCTCGGTTACGGGTCCGCTTGGCACCTTTACTTCTGACGCCTGCAAAGTTTCGGTAACCGTCCCGGCCGTCAAGGCTGCAGCGGTCACCACGCTGCCCAACACCGGCGCCGGCAGTGTCATCGGCCTGTTCGGTGTCGCCACTGCCGCCGGCGGCCTCTTCCACCGCTTTGTCCTGCGCCGCAAATTTATAGTCTAGCTGTTTGCTCGCCAGTTTCTTTAACCATCCGTACCGGCCTTGGAAAAGAGCAGCCCGAGGAGGGCGGACTTTACTCCGGCGCCCGGCGTGGGTGGGAAAACCCGTAAGGGTTTGTCTCATCAGGCGCTACTGGTACGATATGTACCATGGCGGAGGTGTTAGCTGCATGGTAGCCCCAGGCGAACGCATCGGCACATCTTTCTCATAAAAGTTCTTCCAGCCAAACCTGATGTTTTGCGGCGGGTCAGCCATAATACCGTTCCAGGTATCCAGCTTTTGCGGCTGCGTGCCCTGCCCGTCCATCTGGACCACGTAGGCCAGTTCGGGATAGGCCGTGTCGAGCCGGCTGCGCTCGGGCAGCATCGAAGTCCGGAATTCGTGGAGCAGGAACAGCTTTTGCGGCAATTTGTGCTGCTGTGCCAACGCAGCTAGCCAGGCGGCGGTCTTATTTACTTCGCCGATGTTGACGCTACCAATCTGCTCCAGCGGCACTTGTTGGGGCGTCAGCCGCCATTCCGGATCGAGCGCCAAGCCGACGTTCGGGTATTCGAGCAGGGCTTTGAGCCGCTGCGCCTGGCTAAGGAAATCCTCGCGGCCGGGCTGCAAATCCAATACCACATACACGCCGTTCTGCTCGGCAGCGATTATCCAGCTCAGCAGCTTACCGCGGTCAACCGGGTACGAGTAACTGCCGTTATCTTCCGGGGTGCCGGAAGCTACTGTGGCGATAATCTCCATTGCCGGCAGCACATGCTCGGCTATCAGCGGCTGGTACTGCGCTGCAAGTTGCTTGGCCCGGGCAATGCTTGCTTTCAGCGGCTGCTGGCCAAGCGCGCCGAGCACCGGTACGTCCGGCGTACCGTACAGCGCTACCAACCGGTAACGCGGAAACAGCGTCCGGCCGCCGTTCGGAAACGTGTAGGACGGCCTATGGTAATGCGACCGGATGATCATTCCCCCACCGGTGTTTAGACCCGCCTGCTGCACGCCGCCGGCAAATATGAGGGCCGCAACCCACAACAGCTGCAGCCATTGCAGCCGTATGCCTGAATACAGCCGGAACATCATAGCTACCTATTATAATAGCTCTGTCGCAGGAAACGCGTACAGACTAGGGAATGACTATGAAGAGCACGGGGGCGCTAACGAGCCTCTATATCCGCCCGCCGGTATGAGCGCGTACCGAGCGCGCGTTCAACAACTAATGTCGATATTCCCAGGATCATCAGCGTACTGCCCGCCAACTGCAGCTGACTGATGCCATGGTGAACCGCTACAGGGGCAGGCTTGAGGCTTCTGCCCACGGTCTCCACGCCGGCATTGAGCGTCCGCCCGGTCGTGCCGGCTAGCTGGGCACCAAGCAACGCAAGCGTGGTGCTGCCGCCACTGCCGGTGGCGGCTGAGGCAGCACGCAGGTCAGCGTCATGCGCATGCTGTACAAACTGGAACACCTGGTGGGCACTATTCTGTACCGCACGGCTTGCAGGCTTCGACCCGTGACCGCCCGCACCCGACCCCGTACCATGCGCCGGCGGTGCGGATACCCCAAAATTGCCAAACCAGTTGCCAAAGACATTGATAAACAAGACGCCGAACCAGCCGGACAGACTTAGCTGCGTATTGTTCAGGTTCAGCAGGTTGACGGCCGTGTCGGCGTTGCCGCTCTTTACATTCCCGGCTTGCGTGTTATCGGTTGCGCTGGCATTGCCGGAGGCGGCAGCGACAGTAACGTTATTAGTAATCGCATTGTTTGTGGCGGTACCTACCGTTGCAGTGTTGACCGCAAATTTGCTGGCAGCGTCGCCAACGGCGGCGGCCGTAGAGCCAGCCGGAGCATTCATTATTACGCCGACCCAAGCGCCTGATACATTGACGAATACCAGCATACAATTACTGCCTGCCAGTTGGGCACCAGTCAGGTTAAAGATGGTCACTTTTGTGACCGCCGAGCCGCTAGCGACATTCCCCGCCAGGGTATTGCCGGCAGCCGTAGCGTTGCCGGACGTGGCGTTATTCGACACATTGTTCGCTATTCCTAGGTTGGTCGCGTCAGAGGCCGACAGCGTCATGGTCGTATGCGGAGCGTTCGTAGCCAGCAGCTGGCTCAGGAAAGCTTGCGGCACCAGGATATTGCCGTGCAGGTTGCCGTTGATGTTGATAACTCCGATAAATGATTTGCCCGCGCTGACAATGGAGTTCAGGACATTAATAACGTTCGCTACCGCCGTAGCGTTACCGGTAGTTACATTGCCGGCTTTGGTATTGGCAGCAGCCGAAGCGTTGCCGGAAGCAGCATTCAGATTAATATCGTTATTGATAGTGCCGGAATCCTTGGTGTTAACGGTTACATCGGTGTTTGTCAGCGGCGCGCCGTCGCTTGCGGGCTGGATCTGGCTGGGATCGATGACGAGGTCGCCTTGCACGTCGCCGTTAATATTGGCCGTGAACGTTACCACATTACCGCCAGCCAGCGAGGACGAGGACGCTACGTTATTGACAACATTGGCTGTCGCATTGGCGTTGCCGCTCGCGGCATCGCCGGCAGCGGTATTTGCGGTAACGGCCGCATTGCCGCTCAATGCAGTTGAGCCAATCTGGTTGCCGACAATAACATTTCCGGCGTTGTCGACTGCCATCGTCCCGGCGGCTGCCGTGCCGTCCGGCCGACCGTTTGATGACGGAGCCGCACCGGCAGTGCCAGCGGTATTCGGTTGAACCGGCGCGGGCGGCGGCGCGCACGGATTGAGGGAATTCGCGTCAACCACCGCGCCGCCCGGCAACTGTGCGGTTGTAAAAGGTACTTGGCGGAAGGCTTTAAACGACGGGCTGTATAGCCATTGGTTATACGTCCACTGCCAATGGGTCGTATCGCACGTATAGACAATGGGCGTTTTGGGGGTTGCGATTTTTGTAGCCGGACTCCAGGTATAATAATGATTTTCCCATAACCCAGTGCAGGCATTGTAGGTATATGTTACCGAATCGGCACCGGTCGGCTGCGTGATGCCGGTCGGAGCCGGCGCTACCGGCGAGCAGGAATTACCCGTTGCGGACGGGGCGTTATTGGTGCCTTCTGCCAAGGCATAGGGGGCAGCGGTAAGCATCATGAACACAACAGCAACACCGCCAAAAAAACTTCGTCTGATGAAAGATAACACGGCCGTATGCTTGCTCGGTGTACTCATGGGGGTCAACCTGCCTTTCGCTGTTAGTCAGTCACGGAAATGGACTTTCGGATTACATGGACAGGAGGGTCTAGTAGCGGGACCCTCCCATCGTACTCAACCTAATTGTTAAATTTGTTTTCCGGTTTTAGCCGGCTTGAACCAAGCCGTGCTTAGTTGCTGATATTGACTGTCGTCGTAGTCGTGCTCGTGTTAGAAGCGTCGCCCGACAAGACATTACCGACGGTCGTGTTCTTGGACGCCGACGCATCGCCGGAAACGGCGGTTTGGTCAGTGTTGTTGAAGACCGCGACATTGTTGCGGTTCGCCACCGTGACCTTTGACGAGAAGCTGGCATCCTGCTTGTTAATGACAAGATTGCTCGAATCGGCACCAGTCGTACCGATACTGCCGGTACCGCTGCCCCCGCCTAAGCTCGGCAGGCTCGGCATTGCCAGGCTCGGCGTCGAATTGTGGATGCTGAGCGACGTCGAAGTCGCGCTGTGGTTCGCAGCATCGCCCGACAGCACGCTGCCGCCGGTCGTATTCTTGGACGCACGCGCGTCGCCGGTGAGGGCGCTTTGATCGGTCATGTTGCCGACGGCCACATTGTTCTGATTCGCAATCTTAAGCGACGACTGTGCCCGCAGACTGTTCTTGTTAATGACTTTATTTAACGAGTCGAATCCTGTCGTGCTGATCACGCCAGATGATGAGCTCGCCCCTGCAACACCAGCCACGTTGAGCATAAGTCCTGCGGATGCTGCCACCAATGCTGACGCGCGTAGAAATTTGTTCTTAACCATCTTTTACCCCTTTCTGTGCTACTACTAGTTATAGGTTGATATTGCTCGGGCTGCTCACCCGACGCTGCCTGGACACGTCCACACAAAGCCGGCCGATCAGTACACTCCGGCTACCCGCTCATAGCCCGTCTCCTTCGCTGTCACTTGAAACATCCACGCTCGTAAACGAGCTGCTGCCGTTATCCGACGACGTATGCAAGATATCAACCGATGTGCTGCCGTCTGGGCTGATCGTATGCTTGCTGAACGAGCGGTCTTGCGACACTGCGATTGACTTTCCGTTGATCACAACGGTAGTCCGATTGTCCGCCGAGTTACTCGATGAGGAAGAGTCTACTCGTACGGTCGTATTTGTATGCGCCGAAACGGACAGTTTGCCAGGCGCGCTACGAAGCTTAGTATTACGGACGCTGCCCTCAGCCTGCTTTGCGGCAGCGACAAGTGGCTTATTCGCCGCACCGTTATGCTTATTGCCGATCGTAACTTCGGGAAGTCGCTCATCATGTGCGGTCAGCTGACCGGCGCCGACAACACCAACAGCGCCGGAGGCAACAACAGAGGCTAGCGCCAAATATTGAAACGGTCGGCGGCGAAATAATGGTGATATATTCCGCCAATGCTGCACGTATGCCGCACGAAACCTTATGCCTAGCTGTCGCAACAAGAGCAATACTCGCATTTGCCCTCCTTAAATGTGTTCTGACGGTCTGTTACGTGTTGATAAGACGCTAACGTAAAATCTTAGCGTTCTCGCACTGAACCCTTAATGTAAACGCGTACAGATTTTTGCGCACCATTCATGTATGTGCTGCTGTTTGTTTGTACATAATGTACAGTACCGCTGCGCAAACGGAGCGTCTGTAATAATTTTCATATTCGATTATGCTTACTTCGTATATATACTCGGAGTTCGGCTATTTACATTCACCAGCCGGCTCCTTACAGTTAGTGCATATGCAGCAAACGCCTGAGAACGATCCGCAAGGCGCTGAGCGGACGCACAGTGAAATTATGGTCATCATGGTCGCGCTCATGCTGGTTATGCTGCTGGCGGCCCTCGATCAAACCATTGTCTCCACGGCACTGCCGCGCATCGCCAGTGAGCTAAACGGACTAAACAAGCTATCGTGGGTCGTAACCGCCTACCTTATCACCAGCGCGGTTGTAACACCGCTGTATGGTAAGATCAGCGACCAGCTGGGCCGCAAGAAAATCTTCCAGGCAGCAATCATTATCTTTCTGATTGGTTCGGCACTGTGCGGATTGGCGCAGAACATGGACCAGCTTATCTTCTTCCGTGCTTTGCAGGGTATCGGTGCCGGCGGAGTTATGCCGCTGGTGCTGTCAGTTGTCGGAGATATTATTCCGCCGCGGCAGCGCGGCCGCTATCAGGGATACTTTGGCGGCGTGTGGGCGCTGGCCAGCATAGCCGGACCGCTGCTGGGCGGACTCTTCACAGACCACTTGTCGTGGCGCTGGATATTCTACATTAATATTCCGCTTGGCATAGTGGCCCTGTCGGCGGTCGCTGCGCGGCTGCATTTGCCGGTTCACAAAATCCTGCATCGCATCGACTTCCTGGGCGCCTTTTTGCTGGGTGCCAGCGTGGTCTGCCTACTCCTCGTGACAGTGCTGGGCGGCGTAACGTATCCGTGGCGCAGCACTCCGATTTTCCAGCTGGCCGGCGCCGGCGTGCTGCTGGCGGCACTGTTCGCTTTCTGGGAAACGCGCGCCGCCGAACCGATTATGCCGCCGCGGCTGTTACGGAGCGACATATTCCGCGTAGCATCGCTGCTTTCGCTGTTATCCGGCGGCGTCATGTTCGGGGTGATGGTGTTTATTCCCGAATATCAGCAGATCGTCCGCGGACACTCGGCCACCGAATCGGGCTTGCTCATGTTGCCGCTTGTAGGCGGCATGCTCGTCTCTATGATTACTTCTGGACGCCTCATCTCTAAGCTCGGCCGGTATCGTGCGTTCCCCATTGCCGGCACCGCCGTTACCGCACTCGGCATCTGGCTGTTCAGCCGTATTACTCTTACTACGAGCGAACCGGTGTTAGCCGCTTGGATGGTAGTACTCGGACTCGGCATCGGCATGTACATGCAGGTTATGACTCTGGCGGTGCAGAATTCAGTCGCCCGTGAGGATATGGGCACGGCAACGTCGGTCGTAACGTTTGCCCGCAGCATGGGCGCCTCGTTCGGCACGGCGATATTCGGCGCTATCCTAACCGCCCGGCTGACACACCATCTGGCCAGTTTGTTGCCGGCTCGTGGTGCGCATATGAACTTATCGGGACTGCAGCAAAATACGGCCGGTTTGCGCAACCTGCCGCCCGCGATCGTCCATGACGTGTTGCAGGCGTTTGCGCTTGCCTTCCGCGATGTATTCCTGTGGGCGGTTCCGTTTGCTGTCCTTACATTCTGCGTTTCACTGCTGCTGCGTGAAACGCCGCTCAGGACATCGACAAAAGACCAGGCCGAAGGCCAATCATTCGAGGGATAATACCGGCCTAGTACAAACGCGGCCAAATGACCAATGCGATAACGTGCGCCCGGTCAACCCAGCCGAATTGCCGGCTGTCGGTACTTTCCGGCGCGTTATCACCGCGCACGTACAACTTTTCGCCATCAATATGGCTGATGCGTTTGATCTTCTCCAGGCCATCGTGTGACAAAATGACGATGTCCCCCATGCGCAGCCGGCGCGGTAATCCCCATCCCAATACAATGCGGCCGTGATGCAGGTTTGGCAGCATGCTGCCGCCGACAACACGGCGGATCAGAAAAAGCCGCCTCACTGACTGGCGGCCTCCGGAGGAATAGACGCATAAACCGCCGTACCGTCTACAACAGCACACGGAACATTCTGCGCAGCTAAGAGTTGCCATTCTTCTTGAGCCAATATGCTGGCATCTGGACCGTCATACGCCGTGCAATGGTCATACGCACTCAGCACTGAGTTGCCAAGATCTACGGCTTGCCATGTAGTACAGCCTTCCTTACTCCATTCGGTCACTTTTTCGTTTCCCAGAACATCTTGGAGATTTCTTCGACCTGGTCGATCAGTTTCTGCCCTTCCTCCGGCTCCAAATGATGCTTGCACTCGCTGGCTTGTTTGATGGCTTTCCAGAATTTGTCATGCAGATCCGGGTATTTTTCCAGATGCTCCGGCTTAAAGTAGTCCGCCCACAGCACCAGCAGGTGGTGCTTAACCAGCTCCGCTCGCTCTTCCTTGATAATAATCGCCCGCGTCTTATTGTGGTCGTCAAGGCCCGGGTATTTGTCCATAATCGCTTTGACGCTCTTCGCTTCAACCATAGCCTGGGCCGGATCGTAGACGCCGCATGGCAGATCGCAGTGCGCATAGACCGGTTTAATAAACTCTAATTTCATGACACCCTCCTCTTACCTGTGTATCTAGTATACCTGCCACCTTTGCTAATATAAAGTCATGAAGCTGTCAGCAAAAATTGCGAGTGCCGACTATGGCCTGATCGGGCTGACCGCCGCCAGCGGCACAATATTAATCGGGTTCCACGATCTGCGCCTACCCGAATCACGAATTAACTTATCTGTTAATCTGATTTTTTGTAGTCTTTCTACCTTGTCCGCACAGATTTTACAGATAAGATACCCATTTGGGTTTTACCATCTGTAACATAACGGGGGGTTCTAATTCGTGATTCGGGTACATACTATGTTATCGTGATTTATAATATATATTCATGATCTTGGACTAGAGGAACGTGAGTTGATTCAGTTTTTAAGTTTGGAGAAAGAGCCATGGAATTAGGACGAGCCCGAAAAGAAAGCCCAATCAATACAGCGCACCTAGAACTTACAGAGCGTGAATTGCTAGTAGCTAGCCCAAATGGCTATCACCAGCTTGAAGACTTTTCATCGGAAGAATCACCGAATAATATCTACAACCATCCGGTGAAACAAGAGACGTACGCTGAAGTCCACGATTATGCAGACCATACTTATATAGATACCAGAGCGCCAGAAAGTATACGATGGGAGTCTACTGCTGATGATCTTGCCAATGTTCCTGTCTGGGCTCGCGCAGTGGTTGAAACTGTACTATTCCCACCCAAATCTTAGAGCCTGACCAATTCTAGTAAACATCCCCGTGGCAGAGACCACGGGGATGTTTACTTTCAACTTCCCTGAAGACACGGCGTCTTTCGTCGTCCATGGTCTTAGCCGAACGAGTTTCGGGTTACTATTGCTACGTGACTGCGTTAAAGCTATCCTTAAAATAGTTGTGTTTTTTATCCCTACTAATGAAAGCTGGGACCCAGGATGAGTACTCGCTTGGAATGGCTAAAGGGGAACGTCCCGGCTCAACGTTTTTTTAAGCTTGGCTTGGTACTATTCGCTGTAATTTTTGCCGGTATAGGCGGCTATATAATAGTACAGAGCTACGCCGCCAGTACGGCTGAGTTGTACGTTTCACCGACTGGTAGTGATTCTAACAGCGGTTCGGCGTCTGCCCCGTTCGCAACGATCCAAAAAGCTGCGAGTGTAGTAACAGCCGGAACCACCGTCCACGTCGCCCCCGGAACATATACGGGTGCTGTCGTAAACAATCAAAGCGGAACTGCAACTGCTCCGATTATATTTATCTCGGACACAACATGGGGAGCGAAAATAGTAGGAACGGGCGGCTTAAGCGGCTGGCCATTTCGCAATAACGCAAGCTATGTTCAAATTATCGGCTTTGATATGACCAGCAGCAGTGCTTCGGATGGCATTGATCTTTTCGGTTCGTATAATCTTGTGAAGGGCAATCATGTACACAACATGACCGGTATGGCATGCAACGGTTCTCCCGGCGGATCAGGCATTGGCGATGATAGCGGATCCAACAATACGTATGACGGTAATGTCGTTAATAATATCGGCACGTATCCCGGCCAGTGCGACTATATACACGGTCTCTACGTTGATGATGCGGGAGATATAGTAGAGAATAATATCGCCTACAACAACGCGGGTAACGGTATATATGTTAACCACGAAACCGGGCCGGTTACGTTCATCAATAATCTTTCATTTGCCAACGGCGAATATGGCTTTGGCGTAAACGGCACGCAGTCGGTCAATGGGTTTACTATCGCCAACAATATCAGTATGGGAAACGGAATCGCCGGATTCAAGACATGGTCGATCATCACAGGCGCTAAGTATATCAATAATATTTCGTATAATAATCCGACGAATTTTATCCAGGACGGCGGGGGAACCGACCAAGGCACCATCTACGCCGACCCGCAGTTCATCAACTATCAAACCAACGGCTCCGGAGACTATCACCTGAAAAGTACCAGTCCGGCTATCAATGCCGGCGTTAGCAACGGTGCGCCTGCCACCGACTATGACGGGACGGCAAGACCCCAAGGCAGCGGCTACGATATCGGTCCGTACGAATATGCCGTGGCAATACCGGGTGATTGCAGTGGTGACGGTCATGTGAATATCTTTGACCTGTCCACCTTATTAACTTATTACGGCAAATCTTATCCTGCCTGCGACTTCCACCATGACGGGTATGTATCGGTTACCGACTTAAGCATAGTACTAAGCAACTACGGAACGTGAGTTCACACGAGCGACCACGCGCACCACTTGTTTCCCGACCTTGCACATTTTATAAACAGTGATATAGTATCACGCTATGAACATCTCTTCGGAGCAAATGCCTCACTTACTTGCCACAATGGATAAGCCTGGTAGATGTGTCTTTGTACCGGAAGCCTACCCGCACGCGCAGCAATTAGCGTCAGCTTTCGAGGAGATGGCCGCGCCCTACGCCGAAGGTCAGCCTGACAGATCAGAGGCAGTACGTTCCCACTTTCAACGGTTGCAGAATAGCCTGTTCAGGCTTGAATCGCCTCTTGGAGGAACGGTAGATTGTTCGTTGCTCTATAACAGTTCGAATTCTACATCATCCAGACTTGCCATTCGCTTTGTAGGATTTTCCGACGAGAAACCTGCCACCGAGGCATCGGCGATTACAGACTATGTCCTGGGCGACCACGTAGGTATACCGGCCAAACATAAGGCACAGCCGAACAGTTGGGGGCCGCTGGAACTCGCTGGCACGACACATGACCTGCTGGCTGCCGATGAAGAGACGTCAATGCCAGTCCTGACGATATTTCGTCCGATTTGCCCCAGCCGCCAGAATCTTCAGGACATTCAGCAAGGCAATTTCGGAGCGTACGCCGGGCTGGTAGAAGCCGCGGTGAACGCAGCCGAGTCACGCCTGCACGGACAAGCAGGCACCACGAAGTTTAACGAGATGAATGGGATCGGGCTATCACTCGGCGCAACCGAAATCTTGTATGCGCTACTTGAGATTCTCCGCCGCCAGAAAGCTGCTTTCAGGATCGGCTCTGTAACGCTCCAGGAATTGATCGTCGGCCCGAGCAACCCTCTTGAACTCGTTCGCTTTTCTCAGACGGCAGGCAAATCTCCGAACAATTCAACCGAAGGATACATCCGTATCCCTGAGCCGCCTATCAGGATGCTGTTGGATCGAGCCGGCAACGAATGGCAGATGAACCTTCGGATGTTGGCTGCTGTATCCAGACGCCAACTCTTACAGGGCTTAGCCCATCCGGAACGGACAAGGGACACGGTTGCGGAGCTCGCTGACAGGGTACCCATTACCATTGCGCTGGCAGAGAATAGCTGGGCATCGAAAGACACGCGTAAGCATTTGGCAGAGGTCGCAGGCCTGGCTTACATTACCGTCAGCGGCGTCAAGGAGCCCTTAACACATATCATGAACGAGCATCATGCACTCTGTGGCATAATCGCGGACGCGGGCGTCCGTCATACCGCGGCGGCTGGTACGCGGTAGCACAGCGTCGCTTATTTTACCTGGCTATTGCGCCACTTGGCAATTTCGCCGTGGTTACCCGTCAGCAACACCTCCGGCACCTTCAGGCCGTGAAAGTTTTCGGGGCGGGTGTACTGCGGAAACTCAATACTCTGGTCGTCATCCTGAAATGACTCGATATGCGCGCTCATTTCGCCGCCCAGGACACC
>JBGPNM010000033.1:0-12841 GCA_041487535.1 Candidatus Saccharimonadia bacterium | reverse complement strand
TCGTACCGTAACTTTAGGTTACACTTTGTCGGTTTTAGCCAATCTGGAACAAAGATCATCATGTTCTGGGGCCATGGTTTATTTTGCAAGAGGTCTTTAGTAGAATATAACTATGCCGCCGTTGCTTATCGCTTTAATGTTTGGCGTGGGAGTTGGTACGTTTACGTGGTCTCGTATGGCACATACGACGGGCAATGCGAGAGTCGGGAATGTCATTGCCGGCGCGGCCATTATCGGGTTTATCGCCTTCTTGTTGCTCTACTCCGTTCTTAAGTGGGGCTTCGGCCTGTAGTCAGGCATCACGCCTTTAGTATATTCAACGGCGAAAAGCTGTGCTCGAATGCGTAACGCTAGTACTTATCGTAGAATCTAGCCATTTCGTACCATGGAGCTTCTCTTTTTAGCGTCTAACTGGTACTATATGGCTATGAGCATGGGCGGAAGGCGTGGGGCTGATGCGGCAGTGCCGTATGGAGACCAGGGTGAATAAGCTCGATGAAAAGAAGTTAGGCCAGCGGCTGCAAGCAGCACGCCAAAAGGCGGGGCTGACGCAGCAGGCGTTATGCCAAAAGGCGGGGCTGAGCTATTCGACGCTTGCCAAAATTGAGCGCGGCGCGATCAAAACACCCTCTGTATTCACCATCCAGAATATTGCGGCGGCGCTGGGAACGACACTCGATGAGCTGGTCGGTGCGCCTGTCCTTGCCGCTAAGCAGTGGCAGCGCTCGCGCAGCGGCGTGAAGTTCGTTTACTTCGACATCAACGGTTGTCTAGTCCAATTCTCGCTGAGCGTCTTTACGCGTATTGCTGCTGACTGTGACTTGCCTTCGGATGTTGTAGAGACGGCGTTCTGGCATTACAACGACCAGATCAGCCGGGGGGAGATGACCATAGAGGAGTTCAACTCGACCATGGGCAAGCGGCTAGGCTTGCGGTCGTTTGACTGGGCGGCGTATTACCTAGACACTGTCCGGACGGTACCCCAGATGGATCAACTGGTGGCATGGGTCAGTCAGCATTACGGCGTGGGTCTACTGACAAACAGCATGCCGGGTTTTGTGAAACGCATGACGGCTGCCGGCCTTATACCGAATATTCAGTATGATGCGATCGTAGACTCTTCCGAAGTGCATGCGCTCAAACCTGAACGGGAGATTTACGAGATAGCGTTGTCCCGCGCCGGTTGTGATCCGCAGGAAATACTGTTTGTTGACGATCTGCAAGGCAATGTCATGGCCGGGGAGAGGCTAGGCTGGCATGTTATGCGGTTTGACGTATCCGATGCCGAGAAATCCGTTGCCCGAATCCGCGAAGCGCTGGAGCCCGCAGACTAAACGGCCGGCTTGAAGCGTTCGTATTGCTGGGTGATGGCTGCGAGCTGCGTCTTCGCTTGCTCTAGCTGCTCTTTGGTCTGTCCAACGACTTGTTTTGGTGCTTTGTCGGTGTAGGCTTTATTGCCCAGGCGTTGCTCCAGACGATCAATCACCGCTTGCTGTGCTGACTTCTTTGCCTCTAAATCGGCTGCAAAACGGCTAGCGGTACTTTCGTTAATATCAAGCCAGCAACGGTACGGTACGCTGGTCAGATACAGGCCGGTACCGTCGCGCACCTTGCGTACGTCCTTGAGCCTGGCCAGGTGCTTGATAAGCCCAGCATTATCAGCCAGGAATGGTACGTCCGTGTAATACAGCGTAATTTCGCTCACGCCCAGGGCTTTGGTGATGAAACGCGCTTCGGTAACGACAGCTTGAATATCAGCGAACACCTGCGACTGTTTTGCGTCGGCCTTGAGCGGCTTCGGCCAGGTTTGCGCGGCCAGAACCGTCTCGCCGGTCCAGCCTAACGTTTGCCAGATGGTTTCGGTAACGAACGGCGCAAACGGATGTGTCAGAATCAGCACATCTTGCAGCAGCCGTGCGAGCAGCGCGGTGTTCGGCGCAGCTTTGCTGGTCTCGATGTACCAATCAGCCAGGTCGTCCCAAACAAAATGGTACAACCGCTCGTATACTTCGGCAAAGCGGTAGTGCTCCAGGTCCTGTTGATACTCTTTCTGCAATTGTTGTAATTTAGTCAATATCCAATGATCGGCGGTCGTTTTGGGCTTAGCCTCGCCCGGGCTGGCTTTGCCGGCAGCAGCTTCTATATAACGGGCGATGTTCCAGAGCTTATTGCAAAAGTTGCGGGCTTCTTCCACCTTGCGGCGGTCGTAGCCGCGGTTGACTGCCGGGACGCGGCCGGCAATGATTCCCATGCGCAGCGCATCGGCGCCGTATTGCTCGATTACCTCTGGGGCGCTGATAACGTTGCCGAGCGACTTGCTCATCTTCGTGCCGTCCTCGGCCATAACGTAGCCGTGAATGTAGACGGCTTTGAACGGGATCTCACCGGTAACGTACAGTCCGAGCATAATCATGCGGCTGACCCACGGGTAGAGGATTTCCCCGCCCGTCTCCATCAGGCTTAGGGGGTAGAATTCTTTGAAGTCCGGGTTGTCGGGGTAACCCAAGGTGGCGTACGGCCACGAGCTGCTGGAAAACCAGGTGTCAAACACATCTGGGTCGCGGTGATAGGTTTTGCCGTCTATTTCGATGATTTCCTGGTCCACGCGCTCGTCGTAAATCCAATCGTCAGCGTCGTCGACATTCTGGAAGGCGGGGATCGGAATGCCCCAGGCAATCTGGCGGCTGATATTCCAGTCTTTCAGATGTTCCAGATAGCCGATCAGCTGCTCGCGCTTGGCGTCTGGGTAGAAGGTGATCTCCCCTTCCTTGAGGGCTTTTATAGCGGGTTTGGCGAGCGGCTGCATGTCCACGAACCATTGCTCCATCAGCATCGGCTCGATGACCGTGCCGCATTTGTAGCACTTGCCGATGCGGGTCTTGTACTGTTTGTCTACTTTTTCCAGCAGCCCCTGCTCTTCCAAGGCTTTTACGACGGCGGCGCGGGCTTCCAGCACCGTCATGCCTTCAAAGCGGCCGGTCAGGTGGTTGAGTGTGCCGTCGTGGTTGATAATGCGCTTGGCTGGCAGATTGTGGCGCTGGGCCACCTCCCAGTCATCGAATGAATGGGCTGGAGTAATTTTAACAACGCCTGTACCGAAGTTAGGATCGACCATATCATCGGCAACGACCTGGACGGTGAACGGGCCGTTTACGCCCTCAACTTCGATTACCTTGCCAACGTACTCTTTGTATCGTTTGTCGTCGGGATGAACGGCTACGGCCGTGTCGCCGAATTTCGTCTCCGGCCGGGTGGTGGCCAGGGTGAACGGGCCGTACTTAAGGTAGTACAGCGGCGTCTCGATGTCTTCGTATACGACTTCAATGTCGGCAAAGCCGGTACGGTGGAAGGTGCAGTAATTGACCAGGCGTTCGCCTCGGTAAATCAGGCCTTCTTCCCACATTTTCTTAAAGCTGGCATAGGCGCGTTTCACGACTTTTTCGTCGAGCGTAAAGGTATAACGGCTCCAGGCTACACTGCCGCCTAATTTACGGAATTGTTCTTCAAAACCCTTGCGATTCTGCGCCACGAAGTCCCAGATTTGTTTATACAGTTCTTCCCGGCTGAAATCGAAGCGGCTCTTCCCTGCTTTGGCCAGATGCTTTTCGTACACGGCCTGGGTCTCGAAACCGGCATGGTCGGCGCCAGGCAGGAATAGCGTGCGGTCGCCTTTCAGGCGGTGGTAGCGGATGGCGATATCCTGCAGCGTCATGGTCAGGGCAAAGCCGATATGCAGGGAGGCATTGGCGTTTGGCGGCGGCACGACAATGCTGTAGGGTGCACCTTTCCCTTTCGGTTCAAACGCCTGGGTTTTTTCCCAAAGTGCGTAAATGTCGGCCTCGTATTGGCCCGGTTCGTATGTTTTTGGTAAGTTCATCCGGCGATGTATCCCCTTCTCTGCTATTATGCCGCGCTGAGCACAACTTTGTACTCCGCCCGAAGGACGGGACGTATACCCCCCCATCATATCACCTCAAGTAGGAAATTAAGAACCAGAGCAGGTTCACGTGAAAGATAGCAGCAAAAACTAATACTCCCGATCATTTATCGGAAACCCCAGTTCTCAATGCCATTTTTCTCTTTTTTACCGCACACGTTTTTGTTTTTGCAAGGCCATAGTACCATAAGCGCTAATGGTATGCAAGCGTGAAGTTATAACAGGGATAAAACAGCCGTGTGATACGAAAATTCAGCTGAGCAAGTCGGTCGGTTGCGAGTCACCGTGAGCCTGTGCGGGTGGTTGTCTGTCAAGCCGTTGCAACTGCTCAGTCAAGCCCTCGAAGTACAGGTAGGACTTGATTGCAATAAACGCCGCGGCCACAGCAGCCGCACCGATTGCGAGCAAACATCCGGCGTTCTCTTGCAGCCGTAACAAAATTCGTTCGTGCATGATCGTGTCAGTATACCCCAAAGTGACAGTTGGGTAGAGATCGTATAAATTCACCCGCCTACTGCGGAATGCCGACTAGCCAAAATCTATAATTCCTAGGGCTTGCTACCGCAGCTGTTCCATACTGGCACGCTCAAAGCCGCCTCCCGCAGTGAAGTAATCCAGTGCAAGATCATGGATGTGCTGTACAGCTTTGCCATTATCGTGGCCATTCTGCGGCGGGTACATGGCCTGCATCACTCCCATGAACAAATCAGTCCCGTCAAGTCCGTCTTCTCGTATGTCCTTTGGCGATAGCCCCGCAACGAAGGTTTTGGTAGTGTTCTCTAGCCTGCCGAGCGTGGCTTGTCGTGCCTCTCGCTCGGATAATGACAGGTCATCTCGTTGTGTATAGGTATCTCCGTAGATCGTTCTCGCCAATGCATTGTATGGATTGACGGTCTGGCGCCTGACAGCGCTTGGGTCATCCTGAATTGCCCAGGCAATCCGCTCGCACTGTTCAAAGACATTGAGCAGTAGCTGAGCCTGTTCAGCGTCACCATTGAGGTAGTGAAGTAGTTCTAGTTTTCTGGCTGTCTGTTCCTGCCGTACTACCTCAGGCGTTCGTTCTCGTGCTTCTGCTGCCGATCCCATTGCGAAACCCATCATCTTTTGTACAAACGTTCGGTTTCCTTATCAAGATTGGGGCTACCCGGCATTTTTGGTGTCTCAGACATGACTTATATATTACATTACTTTCGTAGTTTTGTCAATCTCCCGCAATGAGGGTACCGCCCCGATTTCCATGTACGTATAACCGCTGTTACATTGCCAGGCCAGGCTTGATGTCTAGGGTGAAGGGATTGGCTACGGGGCGCTGAGAGCGTGCCATAACGCAGCCGAGTGCGGCGATCATGGCACCGTTGTCGGTGCAGAGTTTGGGATCGGTATAGGTAATAGGGCAGGGCAGCCGTTCCGCCAGTTGCCGGCGGAGTTCCGGGCTGGCGGCAACACCGCCCGCTATGATAACAGAGGCGGGCTGGAACGCTTCGAAGGCCAGGATAGTTTTGTCCACGAGTGCTGCAACGGCAATGCGCTGGAAGCTGGCGGCAATGTCGGCCTTCTGTACTTCAGACAGCCGATCCGGCAGGTCTTTCGACGGGAAGGTGAAGTCTGCCCCGATTTCTGCCTGAGCCAGCCGCAGCACGGCCGTCTTCAGGCCCGAGAACGAGAAGTCGTACTTGCCGTCCAGCTTAGCCTTCGGCAGGTTGTACCGGGACGGGTCGCCCTCGAGTGCCTTCTTGCCCACGCTTGGGCCGCCGGGGTAGGGCAGGCCGAGCATCTTGGCGACTTTATCGAAAGCCTCGCCAATCGCGTCATCGTGGGTCTGTCCCAATAGTTCATAGTCAAAGTGGCCGCGAAAAAGTACGAGCTGGCTGTGCTTGCCGGAAACAATCAGCGCCAGTATAGGGAAGGCCGGTGCCGCCACAGGCAGAGTATAGCCGGGCAGGGAAGTACCGGTTATGAAGTTGGCGTACATGTGCCCTTCGACGTGGTTGACGGCGTAGAGCGGCTTGCCATAGACAATCGCCAGGGTACGCGCCGTCTCTACGCCAATCAGCAAACTGCCGCCTAGCCCGGGGCCGTAGGTTACGGCGATCGCGTCCACACCATCCCAATCCGTCTTCGCCTGCTGCAGCGCCTGTTCAATAACGGGGACAATCACCTCAATATGGCTGCGAGCGGCTATCTCCGGTACGACACCGCCGTATTGTATGTGCAAATCCACGCTGGAGGCGATGACGTTACTCAGCAGCTGTGAGCCGTCTTCCACAACGGCCGCAGCTGTCTCGTCGCAACTTGTCTCAATGCCTAAAACTCTCATCTAGCGATAGTATACCTAATTATCGTATTTACACAGGTTAGAGATGTAATATTACATCGCTGAACTAGATGTGACGAATGTCACTTAGTATTCTTGCATATGTTGGGACAAGAGCGCCAGTCACCAGAGCGATGTAGGTGTTTTTTTACCCTGGCCGTATACTAAAAGGTGTGAATATCCGTACGACCGTCAAGAAGCTGATACCGCGCGGTCTATTCCCGCTGATTGAGCCCTATGGCCATCTGGCCGAGGCGGTTCTGTTTAATGCCTTATATGGCTTTCCGGCGCGCAACCTTAAGGTCATCGGCGTGACGGGCACGAACGGCAAAACCACCACGTGCTTCATGATCCACCGCATGCTGCACGAAGCAGGCTACAAAGTTGGCATGATGACGACCGTCGCCTACGGTGTCGGCGATAACATCCGTCCGCAGATCCACCACATGACGACCGTGCCCGTACCGCAGCTGCTGCGCCGGATACGGCGGTTGCGCGCTCAAGGCGCGGAGTGGCTAGTACTGGAAACGACCAGCCATGCGCTGGCGCAGCACCGCGTCTGGGGCGTGCCGTACAGCGTGGCCGTGATGACGAATGTGACGCACGAGCACTTGGACTACCATAAAACGTTTGAGCGGTACCGGGCTGCGAAGGTGCGGCTGTTCCGGAAAGCGGCGCGGAACTATGGGGGCTTACGCACCGGCATCGTGAATGCGGACGACCCGTCGTGGCACTTTTTTGCCGATGTTATACCAAATGTAGTTTCGTATGGTATAGAGCGTGGCGAACTGCGCGCCGAACACGTGCGCTCCACGCCTGCCGGCAGCGATTTTACAGTGAAATACAAAGGTTCGGCGCTGAAGATTCATACCAATTTGCCGGGCAGTTTTAATGTATCTAACGCGCTGGCGGCTGCCGCCACAGGCGTGGCGGTCGGCCTGACGGATGTACAGATTGCATCAGGTATCGCCGCTCTAAAGAGCGTCGAGGGGCGGATGGTAACGATTGACGAGGGGCAGGACTTTAGCGTGATTGTCGATTATGCCCACACGCCAGACAGCTTCGAAAAACTGTTCAATGATCTGCGGCCGCTGGTGAAGGGCAGGCTAATCGTCATGTTCGGCAGCGCCGGCCGCCGGGATGAAGCCAAGCGGGCAGTGCAGGGCAAGCTGGCCGGCGCATACGCGGATGAAGTCGTACTGACCGAAGAAGATGACCGCGATATAGACGGCATGGAAATATTGAACCAAATTGCAAGCGGCGCCGAAGCCGCCGGCAAAGTGCAGGATAAGAATCTTTTCCTAGTGCACGACCGCACCAAGGCGATTGCGTTTACCCTAAGGCACGCACATAAAGGCGATACCGTACTGCTGCTAGGCAAGGGCCACGAAAAGACTATCGAGCGCGCCGACGGCGAAAATCCTTGGGACGAGGACGCTACGGTACGCTCCGTGCTGAAACGTCTGCTCAAGCGCTGATCCCCGGTTACTACTAGTCCCGAACGCGCAAAACAGACGGTAGCCGATATTAGATAAGCGTAACTAAAATAAGTGTTGACTTTTCGTATCGTCTGTAAGATAATTCACACCGTGAAGCGTTATACATCACAATTTCGCCCGGTCATTATGCTCTGCTGGAGCCGTGGGAGATGTGTTGTAGCTTGACGAAATAAACTAAGAAGAGAATTACACAACAATCTCCCCCGGGAAACCGAGGGAGATTTTTTATTGAAGAATGACAATGAGCAACTTACTAAAAGTAACATCCTATGAAGAATGTTTTAGCAACTATGCTGGCCCAGTCGGTCAAGGTATTTTGACTGCGGCCGAGATAGAACAACATTTCCCGAGTTCTTATAGGGAGCAGCCTCTCGTTTTAGCTGCGATTGAGGGATATGCTGTCGCAAAACGCGGCCAGTTAGCTGGTGCTCTAGGAAGCACAGCGGTAAATCTTTCGTATATCAATATGGAGATGATGGCCGCCACTAATTACTTTCAATCCATTGTCTCTGAAGAAATTGGCGCCCACGCCTTAAACAACATGTTGGTCTCCTCGTCCTACAGATCAAAAGGCGTCCGGCGCATGAGTGAAAAGGCAACAGTGTATGACTATGAAGTAATAACAGGCGAAAAGCGGCAGCAGCCAATTCCTGATGCGGTAGCCGGGGAGTTAATTTTCCGCCTACCTGACCCTGATAATACACATCCCCTGGACGAATTAGTCTTAGAGCTGCAAGACCACTTCGGCTTGCCGGATGTCTATCCTGGAGGTTTGCAGGCGGTTGCTATTGGAAGCTCGGATAATGACAGCAGCGCAAAAAATTATCCGTATAGGAAGTTAATTGTGCCGTACGGGCATAACGGCTTCGCAAGTCTAGCCGAATTAAGAGTACTTAGCTCAAAAGAAAAACGGTACGATATTGAAACTAGGCCAGCGTATGTAAAAAAAAGATATGCTAAGTATCTAAAGGCAGAAGCATACCTAGCTTAGGATTCGTAATTAGGAAGAAGCATGTTGAAAACAGCAGCTGTCTTGACGCATACAGTTACGGGCGTTGAAGCACGAATGTGAGGCAGTTGAAGGTTAACTTAAAAGTATCGCAAAAGTCAAAGTCATGATATAGTACAATCTACTGAATTAATAGCCCAACCATGTCAGAAGCAATCCTTGACCAGATAACAGTACCGGCATCGACTGAGATGCAGCTTCCTTCAGAGCAGGTCTATGCCCTTCAAGAGCGCCGCAGAGAGTTTCTCGGCTTGATGGTTGGCAAGGGCGTAGTATCCCAGGAATTCGTCGATTCAGGGCTGTTTAACCGGTTTAACATTGATGAAGCTACCGGTATGGACTCGGTAATCCATACGTATGCCGGTGACTTAGATGGCGGCGTTCACCATTTACCATCACTTTATGCGCTGGAAGTTCCCGGTAGGGTTGTGGCCTCAGTCGTCTATCAGGAAGACAGAAAAGACCCTGTGACCAATGAAGTAATAACTTGGGTCCGGCAGCGGTCAAAGTTCAGGACCATTCAGAAGCCAACCACGCAAAACAGTTACCGCTGCCTGAGCGTTTCGATTACAGATACTGATCCCCGTACGGGTGAAACGTTTACCTATGAGAAAGATGATGGTTCATCGATGTTCCCGGATGACTGGTCTGCGGAAGACGTTGCGCGAGCAATTGTCGAAGTAGCTGACACCGAGCCGGTAAAGTTTAACCCCGATAGGATGTCACGGACACATGATGCAAAAGTCAACGGCGTGAGAATTCAAGTTGTCACGAGCGATCGAACTGGTAAGATAATAACAGGTTGTCCAGTAGTGAATACCTAAAGGATAGGATGAGTCACGAAATAACTGCTCACGAACAATACCAGCCCTACATTCCTGATGAAGGGCCCTTAGGTAAGATTGCTAATCTGGCAATGGTAGTAATTGGCGACGAGGACCATCTTGCCTCAGTTGTTACCCGCGTAGGATATTTACTGCAGGATCCGGAAGGGCACCCGGGCGTACTTATTGAAGGTCCGGGTGGCAGAGGGGCGATTAGAATTAATTCTAAAAATACGACGGCGGATGTGTACCAAGACGGCGTATATTCGGCACCGACTCCAGATTTCTTTTCGATGATCACTACTTGGTTATCACAAGACCGCAGGCGTGACGCGGCCTAACGTGCCATTGCAGCTATTCTAGTTGATCCTTGTTTATGTGGTTATCTAACCGATTCACGAATGGGCGGTTGACACAGAATGCCAGCGTACATATACTATTGCTGTCATGTCACGCTTTGTATCACAAATTATTCTCGTTAACGTCGGCCTCCTCGAGGCCCGAGGGAATTGTATTGTGATATAGCGCAAAGCATATAAATAACAACGACAATACAATCTCCCTCGACCAAGAGGGAGATTTTTTGTAAAGAAAGGAACAAGACATGCGCGAGACAATAACAGGTACAAATATGACGTGCGGCTCAGAACAACCTAAAGGATCTACATCCAATGACTGGTCGGAAACCGTTAGATTGGTAGAGTTGCAGTCAACGGGCAACGATGATCCCCGATCGTATATGGGAGCACAGATGCTCTTGCACTCGGATTTAGGTACAAGATGGGTTACCTCGCCAGCTTCACCGTCGCCAACTTATTGAGTTTAAGATACGTGCCGGTAAAACACCGTACATATAGAGGGGGGAGATCATTACTGAAATGTTCACCGTCATGGAATGTGTAAATGAGTAAATGGTCACAGGAGCACCCGATAGCCGTCGATGTCTTTAACGGTGAATCTTATGTATCGACGTATCACAGCACAGCTGAGGGCGCGGCTGATCGTACGGTAGTGTTAGCAAAACGATACAGCGTGCTTCCGGAAGACATGCGTCCCAGCGATCGAGCGTATGTTACAGAAATTGGTCATAGGGTGCTCACAGTGACACTTACTGACACCGAAAGTGCGATACGCGAGCAAGTGATCACTTATGTAGGTGATCCTAGTAAACCCTTGGCGGCTCCGGTTGTTGACAAATTTGGTTGATCGGCCAATACGTCTGGGCTCTTGACCGGCGTTTAGCACTCAGTTATATTGAGTGCTGACAGTTGGCACTAAAACATATTGAGTGCCAGCTTATGGTTAAACGTAACGGAGGAGTGACACGCATGAGCGTAACGATTCAACCGCTGAGCGACTACGTGGTGGCTGTAGGCGAAGAGCCGGTAACCAAAACAACGAGCGGCCTGTACCTGCCGGAAAAAGCGGCCGAAAAGCCGAAAGTAGCCAAAGTGCTGGCAGTCGGCAAGGACGTCAAGCAGATTAAGGTCGGCGACCGCATTGTATACAAAAGTTACAGCACGACTGAGGTAAAGATGGACTCGGATGAGTACATTTTGGTCAAAGAAGAAGACGTGCTGGCAACGGTTAAATAACGCTGGAGGAATAAGCAGAAATGGCTAAGAAAGTTTTTTATGACGATGATGCCCGCCGGCGCGTTTTGGCCGGGGCACAAATTTTATACGACGCAGTCAAGACTACGATGGGGCCGAAGGGCCGCAATGTAGTTATCAGCAAAAGTTACGGTGCGCCGACTGTCACACACGACGGCGTTACGGTCGCCAAGGGCATGGATTTGGGTGATGTTGACGATGAAACCCTTGGCTATAAAGTGGGCGCGGAGCTGATCAAACAAGCCGCAACCAAGATGAACGATGTTGCCGGCGACGGTACAACAACCGTTACGGTACTGACCTATCACATTCTGTACGAAGCCAACAAGCTAATCGCCGCCGGGCACAACCCGATGCTGCTGCGCAAAGGCCTGGAGGCCGCCGCACAAGAAGTTTTGGCTAAGCTAGGCAGCCTGAGCGAAGACATTGAGGGCAAGAAGAGTCGTGTAGCCGAAGTCGCGACCATTTCGGCTGGTGACGCCGAGATCGGCAACCTCATTGCTGAAGTCATGGAAGCCATCGGCAAAGACGGCGTCGTGACGGTGGAAGAGAGCCAGGGACTGGCCATGGAAAAAGAAGTGGTGGAAGGCTTTACCTTCGACCGCGGCTACGTCAGCCCGTACATGGTGACCGACACTGGCCGCATGGAAGCGGTGTACGACAAGCCGGCCATCGTCATTACCGACAAGAAAGTGTCCAGCATCCAGGAATTCCTGCCGCTGCTGGAGAAAATCGCCCAGTCCGGTAAGAAGGACCTCGTCCTGATTGCCGAGGACGTGGACGGCGAGGCGCTCGGTACGCTTATTCTTAACCGGCTGAAGGGCGTATTTAATACCGTTGCCATCAAGGCTCCGGCGTTCGGTGATCGCCGCAAAGATATTTTGAACGACATCGCTGTCCTGACCGGCGCGGACGTTATCACTGACGATCGCGGCATGGACTTTGGCAACGTTGACCTTACAGTGGTCGGTTCCGCCCGTAAAGTGATTGTCACCAAGGACGAAACGACTATCATCGAGGGGGGCGGCGCGGCGGCAGGGGTGAATGCCCGTATCAAACAGATCAACCAACAGATTGATGCGGCCAGCAGCGAATACGATAAAGAGAACCTGGAGAAGCGCCGGGCTTCGTTGAGCGGTAAGGTGGCCGTCATAAAAGTCGGCGGCGCGACCGAGACCGAGATCGAAGAAAAGAAGTTCCGCGTGGACGATGCGGTCAATGCGGTCAAGGCAGCGCTGGCCGAGGGTGTAGTCCCCGGCGGCGGCGTGACGCTCATTAACCTGACAAGTGCAATCGCTGTATCTGCTACCGACGACACTTCAGTCACGGCCGGACGACAGCTATTGATCAAAGCGCTTGAACAGCCGTTCCGTATCCTGCTCTCCAACGCTGGTCTTAACGCCGATGAATGGCTGCCGCAGGTGCGCAGCGCCAAGGGTGGGCAGGGCGTGAACTTGAGTGACCCGAGCAAGCTGGTGGATCTGAAAGCCAGCGGCATCGTTGACCCCACCCGGGTGACCAAAGAGGCCATCCAGAACGCGGTCAGCATTGCCGGAACCAGTATGACCATGGGCGCGCTAGTGGTGGAAGTGCCCGAAAAACAATCTGTCCCATCCATGCCCGGTGGTGGTATGGGCGGCATGGA
>JBGPNM010000032.1:0-13905 GCA_041487535.1 Candidatus Saccharimonadia bacterium | reverse complement strand
CGCAGTTGCGCCCCGCCGTGCTGGACCTCGGATTGATTCCAGCCCTGCAATGGCAGGCGCAGGAGTTCCAGGCCCGTACGGAAATCGAGTGCACCCTGCGCGTGCCTGCCCAAGAAATTCGGCTGGCGCCTCGATCGCCTCGGTAACAATGCTTCGCTTGTCTTGTTGTTTCATAGTTGGCACGGCTGCGCTGAACTATACATATTGTCCGTAATAGTACCAAAAGTGATGCAGTATCACTGCCATAATAACCAGGAACCAAACGGTAAGAATCTCTACATGGTGCTGCCGCGCGAAGTCGGCAACGCCGATTAGCCGCCGCGGTACAGGCACGTGTCCTTCCCTGGTTACATAGAGTGTGAGATACCAAAAGACCGTCGTCATGACGACATCTACCGCCAAACAGTACGGGCACAGGGCGTTAATGCGGTACATGCTCTGCCAAAGCAGCCAATAGGCAAACGCCAGGCTCAGCCCGACGCCAACCTCGAAGGCTATCCAAAACCACCGTTTGAAGGTTGCTCCAGCCAGTATGACCGCACCGACAGTAATAAAGGCGGCGAAGCCAGCCAAGCCAATCCAGGCGTTGGGGAAGCCGAAGGCCGTACCTTGAGCCGACTGCGTGACGCTATTGCAGCTAATAACCGGGTTCAGGTTGCAGTTCGGAACAAAATTCGGATTTTGCAGCAGTTCCATTTTGTCATGGCTGAGGACGAACGAGCAAATGAGGCCGATGATGCCGCCGATAACCAGGATGTACGGCATAGCCGGCGCGAGCCTTGGGGATGAGTCGGTCCGTGTTGGTTTTGCCATAGTCAGTTAGCTAAAAGTATAGCACTATTTTATTCCGCGCAGCTGCCGGTGCCTACCGGCTGGTTGGCTGCCCGCGCCTGGTTTATTTCGGTGATGACCTTGGGCGCGCTCAGCGCATAGCCGGTGCTGTCGTGCGAGACCGATGCGGCAAAAACTACCCCTATAACGTTGCCGTTGAGGTCAACGAGGGGCCCGCCGGAGTTTCCGGGTACTACGGTAGCCTGGATCATATAGACGTCGCGGGCGGTGCGGCCCTCGTTGTATATGTTTCTGCCTATGGCAGTAAACTCTTCCAGTACGGCCGCGCTGTCGGCCGTGAACGCCCCGCCCCCAGGATACCCCAGCACGCCGCCCTTGGTGCCGCGGCCGATGGTGCTGGTATTGAATTTGAGCGGTCCGCCGGCAAGGTTGCCGACGCGCAAAACCGCGAAGTCCAGGTCCGGGTCAAACCAGATGGGCGTAGCGCGGTGCGTGCCGTGCCCGTCTTTGACGTACGGCGCCGTAATGCCCGCGATGACGTGTGCATCGGTCGCCACCAGGTCGGTGCCCACTACGAAGCCCGAGCCTTCGACGATGCCGCCGCAACCCTCCCCTTCTACTTTTACGACGCTGCCCCGGTCACGGGCGACGGCGGCCGCGAGTTCGGCAGGCGTTGGCGGTGTGGCGGGCGCCGCGTCCGGTTCCTGACCGATGAACACATCGGGGAAGCCATTCGGCGCGATAAGGTGTCCTATGTCCGCGATAATAGTAGGCGCTGGCGGCAAATTGCGGTTAAGTAGCGGGATAATTTTGGAACTGCGCAGGATGGCCTGAATGTTTTGGTACGGCAGCGCTGCCAATGCCGCGGCGCTCAGCCATACCATTAAGAGTGTTGACGCGGCGGCTAGTACTGTCCCAAAAGCATTGTCGATGTGATTGAGCTTATCCCGGAGTTCCAGCCGGTACTTTAGCCGCACGCCGCTGGCTTCGCCAATAGCTACAAGCACGAGCGCCGTACCCACTGTCGTCAGGAGTGTTACAACGATGCGCGCTTCCGGCGTGTGCACCAGCGTGACCGTGTGCGGTTCTATAAATGCGCCAAGCAATAAGCCGCCGAAAAAACCGACGGTCGATAACAGCTGCCGTACAAAGCCCAATGCCCGTCCCCGTGCCAGCGCTCCGAGCAACAACAGGACGATAACGATGTCGGCTACAGCCATAAGCACGTATTATAAATCAGTTCAGGTGCCATACGCGGTTTTATCCCCAGATGCCCTGTTTTTCTCGGGCTTGGCTCTTTGCAAGTGCAGGACGCCCTACGTTGTTGGGCCGTTAGAGCCGAGCTCGTAGGTGAGCAGATCCTCGCTGCTCTGTTGCCAGGAGTCAAGCGCCGGCTGCAGTACCCGCCAGGCGGCAAGAATCTCTTGGCTGGTTGCAAACAGGCTATGGTCGCCGCGGACGGCGTCGACGAGTACACGCTCGTAGGCGTCGGGGTGTTCCGCATTGCCCAAAACCCCACGGTAGCTAAAATCCATCTGGACAATCTCGGTCTTGTTCTCGTAGCCCGGGCGTTTCGCCGTCAGCTCGATGTCGATACCCTCGTTCGGCTGTAAGCGGAACGTCAGCTTATTGCGCATCCTGGGCATATCCGCCGAAACGAAGGTGACGGTGATTGCCGTTCTCTTCGTTTCCATAGCTTTGCCGGCAGTAATAGTTATTGGTACACCCTGCCAGCGGTTGTTGGCGATATCGAGCCTCACGCGGACGTATGTTTCGGTCGTGGAATGGAGATTGCCGACGGCTTCGCGGTAGCCAACGTACTGGGCGCGCAGCGCCGCATGCTTGCGCATGTCAATCGGCTGGACGGCGTTCAGCAGCACTTGTTTCGCTTTGTGGAGCGTCAGGCTATCAGCCGATTCGGCAGGCAGTTCCAGGGTGACGAGTGCCAGCAGCTGCATCAGGTGGTTCTGTACAACGTCGCGGAGCGCGCCGACGTTGTCATAAAATTCCCCCCTGCCCTTTACGTCCAACCGTTCCAGCATCTCGATATCGATGGCGCTAATATGCTCATGATCCCACAGACTGGCGAACACCGGGTTGTGCTTGCGGAAAAAGAGGATGTTCTGCACTGTTTCTTTCGCGAGGTAATGGTCAATACGGAAGACTTGGTCCTCGTGAAAGTAGCGTCCCGTGTTTTTGATAAGATCTTCGGCCGACGTCAAGTCATAGCCGAACGGTTTTTCGACCAGTAACCGCGATACGGCCCGGTGATGCTGGCAACCTTTCTGCAGGCCGCAGACACCAAGGTTCTGAATAACCGGTTCGTAGACCTGTGGCGGGATGGCCAGGTAGTACAGCCGGTTCATGCACATACCGTGCGCCGTCTCGATGCCGTTTAGTGTTGTCAGGAGCATGTCGTAGTCTTCTTTTTTGACTGGATCCAGCTGCACCATGCGCAGTGCTTTCCGAAAGCGCTCCAGTGTGGCCGGGTCGCAGACATTGTCTTCTTCCAGTACGCAAAGTTCGACGCCGGCAAGCAGCTTCTCCGGCGTGATTTCCTTGCGGCTGATACCGACAATCTCGGTATGTTCGTGCAGTAGATTGTCTTTGAGCAGGTGATAGAGTGCGGGCAGCAAGCGCTTTTGTGCCAGGTCGCCGGTGATGCCGAAGATAACGAAGATGGCCGGCTCCAGAGCGGGTATTGCTTGCTGTCGGTTCTTTACGCTTGATTCTTTATCCATGATTCTTAATTCTCTTTGTTCAAACTATGCCCGCCGAATTTGTTGCGCATAGCGGCTAATAACTGCGTGGCAAAGCTGGTCTTACCCTGCTGTGACTGTAGCCGTACGTCGAAGGCAGCTCGGATCGCCGGCAGCGGCAGCCCCAATTTTTCGGCGACTTCTAATGTCCAGCGGGCTTCGCCCGACTCGGCTACAAAACCGTCAATGCCTTGCAGTGTCGGGTTTTCGCGCAGGGCGTCGCGCGTCAGTTCGTTCAACCAAGAAGTGACGACGCTGTGGTGTTGCCAGACATCGCCGGCGGCGGCCAGGTCCAGGTCTTTGTACGGCCCTTCCTTCAGTACGCGGTAACCTTCTGCTAGCGATTCCATCATGCCGTATTCGACGGCGTTGTGCACCATCTTCACAAAATGGCCGGAACCGCTTGGCCCAAAGTGGTGATACGCGCCGCCGGGAGCGGCGAGCGTCTGGAGCGCTGGCTCCAGCATACGGACAGCGTCGGCATTGGAAGATCCGACCATCATAGAGAAGCCGTTCTGGTAGCCCCACACGCCGCCGCTGGTACCGACGTCGACAAGCGAGAAGCCTTTAGCGGCGACTTTCTCGTTCAGCTGCTGGGTGCGCCGGAAGTCCGAATTGCCGCCGTCAACGATGACGCTGCCTGCCGGCAGCAGCCCGAGCCATTCGTCTACCTGCGCGTCCACAATCGCCGCCGGCAGCATGATCCAAATGACGGCCTGTTCCTTGCCGAATGCCCGCATCACGTCTTGCTTGGTGGCGGCTGCGACTGCGCCGTAGCTGACGGCCTCGTCAACCGGCTCCTGGCTGCGGTTATGGGCAATCACCCCGTGTCCTCCCTCCGCCAGTTTCCGTGCAATTTGTAACCCCATTTTTCCCAACCCCTGTACGGCGATCTTCATAACGTCGCTCCTTCCTCTTTCATGTGCTCATTATATACGTAACGGCCGCGTATCGGGCAATCGTAGCCGTTATGCTTGGTAGTGTAGATTTCATGTGGTATGGTGTGGATAACAGCTCTCGGGTGCAGCAAACGGGTGGAAATCCAAGAGCGTAGTTTTTACGCTACGTTTTCCATAACCGAAAGGGGTGCCTGTGGTCCGGTTAGCTCTCAAACAATATTTTCGCTCAACTCGTGAAGTGGTTCGTCACGGACTCTACGGCACACTCGCCGCCGTAATGCTGGTTAGCCTGGTAGCTGGTTTTCTGCCGGAGGCTCTGCGTGCCGCCGGTTGTCCGGAATATGAATTTATCGGCGCGCGCGGGTCCGGCGAATCGGCCCAACCAAATACTTCTTACCCTGCCTACGCGGCGGATAACCACTATGGCATGGGCACGGTCATATTTGACACCTATAGCCGCTTGATCGGTCTCGTCGGTGCGGACAGGGTTGCCGCCTACGGTGTCCATTACCCGGCAGTCGGGCTTACGGATTCAATTAGCGACTACATGAACGCGGCCGGCGCGTTCCTGCACATCGAACCGCTAGGGTCGTATACCGACTCGGTGCGGCAAGGTACCCAGGACGTGCAGAACCATATAGAGTCAATGCATGCCAGCTGCGCCTCAACGCGGTTTATCTTGGCCGGTTACTCTCAAGGCGCCCAAGCGGTCGGCGACGCATTGCAGACCATGCCCGCTGCGGACCGGCAACTGGTCGCCGGCGCTACCTTCTTCGGCGATCCTCTCTTCAATGCCGAGTCCTGGTCATCCAAGGCAAGCGACAGCGAACACTTCGGTGTGCTCGGGGTACGGTCGGAGTGGGACGCATCGCTCTTCGGTCACGTGTTTTCCTACTGCCAGCCGCACGACCCCATTTGTGGCATTTCCAAGAAGGCTAGCATCCCGCTTGTCGGCGATATCTATTATCGGGATTTTCCCTGGTTTCGAGGGTTTGGCCCGCACGGGGACTACATCCCGAAGGGTGACACCACCGACGCTGCGCGCCAGCTGGCCCGGTTGCTTGGGGCGGCCACGCCGTCCGCGGGCACGGTTCCGCTGGACCTGGTTTTCGCGATAGACACTACCGGTTCCATGGGCGGAATCATCGGTCAGGTTAAAAACAATGTGACGTCGCTCGCACAGTCCATCGCGGCTGCTAGCTCCAACTACCGCTTCGCCCTCGTGGATTACAAAGACGGTCCCGAGCAGGGTGACCCATATCGGGCGCAAGTTGATCTTGGTTTCACGACTGATGTTCAAGCATTTTCAAACGCGACGGCGACCCTGAGTGCCTATGGCGGCGGTGATTACCCTGAGAGTGTCTATTCCGGCGTGATGATGGCGCTCAACCTGCCATGGCGTGACGGCGTGAAAAAAGCGGTGATTGTCATCGGCGACGCACCGGGTAAGGATCCTGAACCAGTGACGGGATATACGTTAGCAACAGTTCAGGCCAAAGCATTGGCTGTCGATCCGGCGCAAGTCTATACTGTTGCCGCTTCCCTTAGCTCGGACGTAACGGGATTTATGGCCGCCCTTGCCAACGCTACCGGCGGTACAACGGCACAAACCAACGGCTCGACCGACGTTGTTTCAGCCCTGCAAAGCTCTATAGTTGCAGTTGGTTCAGCGCCGGTAGCGGATGCCGGCGGTCCGTACACAGGGATAGTCAACGATCCGGTCACCTTCTCTGCCGGGGGCAGCCGTGACGACAGCGAAAACATTACGCACTACGACTGGGACTTCAATGGTGACGGTGTCTACGACGTCACCACCGACAGCCCGATTACTTCGCACGCCTTTGTCGTCGCAGGTACCTACCAGGTAACGCTGCGTACCCGCTCTGCCTCAGGGCTGGCCGGTATAGCGACCAGTACAGTTACGGTCACGAACGCACCGGCCCTGCCCGGTCCGGTGCAAGCACTTACCGCTACGCCTGGTGATGGCACCGTCACCCTGCAGTGGACGGAAGGGTCTGGTGGAACGCCGGCTTGGTATACCATCACCGATGGGGCCGGTACAGTGCTTGATAGGGTATCTGCCGAGCCAGACGGTTCCGCACCGACGGGATGGGTTGACCAGAATCTTGCCAACGGCACCAGCTATGTCTACAAAGTGAGCGCCGGGAATGTGTCGGGCGAATCCGCCCTAGCCGGTCCGGTTACCACGAAACCGCACACCCCAGACCAGGCACCGGTCGCTGTGGCCGACACCTACGCAACCGATAGCGTGACGCCGTTGAACATACCGGCTCCGGGTGTGCTCGCGAATGACACCGATCCTGACGCGGGCGACACGCTCGCAGCGACGCTGGCGAGTACCACGACCCACGGCACGCTGGTGTTCCAACCCGACGGGTCGTTCAGTTACGTCGCTGGGGCAGGCTACGTCGGTACCGACAGCTTTAGCTACAAAGCCGTTGACTCTCAGGGTGTCGCCTCTGCAATCGCGATGGTTACGATTGACGTGTCTGCGCCTGTCCAGCAAGCCCACCAACACCTGGTGCTCGTGATTCCAGGCCGGCCGCCGCTGACACTTTCCGGAAATTTGGCGAGCGGACGCTATGACATCTTAGCCGCTGCCGGGCGTATCGACGCCGTCACGGGCGCGGGGATGATCATTGATACGCGCGACGGGTCTATAACCGTTACGTTTGACTTGCACCGGCACGGCTCGTTACTCGTAGGTACGGTGACGGCTGCAACGGTTAGCGGCCAAAAGTGGTTCGCTGCCGGTCAGGGAACTGTCCGGCAGAATGGGCGCATCACGACCGGAGTCTTTAAAGATGGACCAGCCACGTTTAGTTTCGTCATTACCACTACGCCGTAGGCACATAGTGCAGGGTTTGGTTCTAGCGTTAGGGTTGATATAATTGGAACGAATTGCTATGTCACAAACTATAAGTACGGGCACAACCGATAAACAGGCCTCGAACGCCAAAGGATTCCGTCCGGCGTGGCTGAAGCTGCCTGTGGCGGTTATGCTGGGCGTCGGTGTAGGTTGCCTAGCGGCGGTTCTGACGTTCGTAATTGCCTGGCACGCTTTGACGGTCAAACCTACGCAACACTTCACAGGCGTAGACCAGGCAGTCTCGGATATCCAGCCGCAAACACTCGGCGTGGTCGTGTCTGACAGTAAAAGCGGGTCGGGTCGTCCCCTTAGCCAATCCCCAACTCGAATCGTAACCGTCCGTGTTGAAGGATCAGTCCAAGCTGCTGAAGATGTGGTCGCACACCGGCTTAATGATGTCGGGTTTGAGAAAGTCGGGCCGGGCTATTGGCAGCGGACGAAAGGCGGAATGTTCGTGACCGTATCAACCTCGTTCGACCCCGGTACCGGCGGAGCTACGATTGCCTTGCTTACGTTTACCGCGGCTAACTGATTCTGTCTGCGACGGTCTGTTCTGTAATGTCGGTGAATACGTATGTTTCTGGAATGGCACGGAGGATCTGTGCTGGCTGTATAAGGTATGATGCCGCGCCTTGACGTAATCGCTGCATGGCCGCACGCTTGCCTGGACCGTAAGCAAAGGCGTATGCAGTGGTGATACGGCGCAGCGCCGGAAATGTCAACGTGATGCGGGTAAAATCCGGGCCTTGGTAGCTGGTTGCCAGCATATGTTCTTCTTCGGCGGCTGGCGAATGCGGCAGGATCCCGGCCGTGTGGCCGTCAGCGCCAATGCCAAACTGGCCGACAACGATTTCATTCTTAGCAAACAGCTCCTCCATGCGCCGAGCATATGCGTTGGTGGTAGCTTCTAGCGTGTTGCCGTCAAGGATGGGTATGAATCTGGCCTGTTTCGGGTTAAAGCCGGCGTCCTGCAGCTGCCGAACATTCGAATCGGCATGTCCCGCCGGGCCGTAGCGTTCATCTATTGGCGTGATACTGAGCCGTGACGTCAGCTCGCTGGGGATCTGCCGCATGGCTTCGACAGTAATCGGAATGTTGGACCCGCCCGATATCAGCCAGAGTACGCGCTTGCCTGCTGATAGCGCTGCTGCCAGCGTTGCGCTGAGCTTCCGTGTGCCTGACGACGCATCTGACCGGATAAAATGCACCATCCCCCTACTATACAAGTTTAGAATAAAAAACACTCCCCTGGTTAGAAGGGAGTGTTTTAGCGGCCAGTCAGCTATTTAGTAGCTGCGGCGGTTGCCGCCACCGCCACCACCACCGAAGTCACGGCGGGGACGGTCTTCGCGCGGGCGAGCTTCGCTCACGTTGACGGGGCGGCCCTTGAGGTCCTTGCCGTCAAGCTGCGTAATCGCTGCCCTGGCTTCATCGTCGTTGCTCATCTCTACAAAACCGAAGCCTTTGCTGCGGTTAGTGTCGCGGTCCATAACGACTTTAGCTGATACTACTGTACCAGCGCTGGCGAAAAAGTCCGCCAGGTCATCGTCAGTCGCGCCGAACGCGAGTGAGCCGACAAAAAGTTTGTTTGCCATTGGTGCACTTACCTCTTTTATGATTGTTATTACTTCTTCGAGGTAAGTTGGCCGTTAGGCCGTCACTTAGCTGCATCCTCATCCGAACTTATATCTGCCTAGAACGTTTACATGACCAGGACGATCAGTTGCAGCACTTCTAGTACGGTTTAATTAATAGCATGAATAACAGTTAATGTAAAGGATAATTCCATAGAATTGATCCCCCTTGCTACGGTTATCCGCTTTGGGGTCTAGTATACGTATTTTATTCGCAGTAACTTAAGAGTGTGCGATTGACACTGCGATTATTTGTGTTTCAATTGGTGTATGTCTATAACTGAGGCCTCCATTGGGGAAGCCGTAGTTTATCCACCGTCAGAGACGCATCGTATTGCTGACGCTAAGCTGGCAGAGCCAGTAGATCCGTTTGAACCATATCGCCGGGAGGCGCCCGACGGTACTGTAACGCGTGCGGCCGGCATGCCCGGGTATCCAAATAATTTTTCGCGTGACGTTTTTTTGGCGGGAATCATAGCCTCGAGCGCTGATATGATCGATGAACAGTCTAAGGCGAGCGCTGCTCGTCAAGGTACGGTCTATGATCCAGGAACCGGCGAAGAGCCGGGCAAGATTCACCATGAATGGCCGGGCGTGCCGGTTAATGGCAGAAGTTTGATTACTACCTATAACGCATGCGATACAACCGCACTTTTTTGTCTTAGCGCAAAAGCGCGTAAGCACCTAGGCTCGCAAGCGGTGGGCGATACGCTGCATCGCTGGGGGGAGAATATTGAGCGGTGTGCTGATTACATTACACGCCATATAGGGCCGGACGGCCTATTCTGGGAGCGGCCTCCCGAAGGTGTTGAGGCATTTGGGCTGTATGTAACCTATTGGAAGGATTCTATGCTGCCGTGCGGCCGCAAAGAGCCCGCGTATCCTGTAATGTATACTCAGGCGCAATTTGTCAACGCAGCAGGCCTGCGTGCCGCCGGCGAATTGTTAGAACGTTCCGGGCTGGTCAGTCAGGCTGATGCAATGTTCGAGGCCGGTATTCGTAAATCCATACAGCGAGATGGTTTTGTGGTCTACGAGGATGCCGCAACTCAACTGTCCCAAATCTCTTCCGACGAGCTGCACTCGCTGGCGTTTATCCCAGTTGAGTACAAGCCCTTGTTGCCGCTTGACGACATAACCAAACGCGCCGAAACGTTAAAAACGCCGTTCGGCTACATGTGTATGCCGGAGGCAGACTCAGCCCGTCTTGCCGATCCTTACCATGGGGCAAAGGTGTGGTCGCACGAACAAGCGTATATCCACTATGGTGCCGTTAAATTTGGGCTCGGTGCAGTTGCTACCGTTGCCGCCTTGGTCGAACCTCATATTGGTACCGGCCAGGAGCTCTTTGGCATTAGGTACGAAAACGGAGTAATGGCATCCGACCCTGATGGCAACAGATATCAGCTTTGGGCGGTTGCGGCTCAAAAGTATCTTGAGCAACAGCGTGTCGGCCGCTCGGCCCTTGCGAATACCCAGTGTCTATAACCCGAGTTACAACGCGCTTGCCTGGCTGCCTAGCTGTACAAGGTCGGCATTATCGCTCGCGGGGTCGTTGTTGTCGATCGTTTGGAGCGCGGTGTCCAGATCGGATGCTGAATGAATCTGAGGGGCGGACCAAAGACTGCTGTTGGTGGATGGCAGGCTAGGCAGATTACTAACGCTAAGGGCCGCGTGCTTAGGGGTACTATGCCGCTGCCGGTAAACGAACCACGCGGTTGTGCCGGCGATGAACACCACGGCCAAGACGAAGGCGAGCAGTGGCGCCGTAAAACCAGCCGATGAGTTGCGGTTACGCATTATTGATTTCCTCCCTTGTTTGCGGTGTTTGCTGCCGAGTTATTCGCCCCAACGACGGATTTTACACCGACGATGAGGTCCCTAACTGATAAGCGGTAGGCTTGCTGGGCAGAAATTTCCACTTTCAGCGCATCTTTGAATGTATTGATGTCGTCCCGGGCGGACGCGCAGTAGAACTTCGAGCTGTCGCTTTTGAGCGCGTTAACTGCCGATTGAGCCGCCGCCTGTTTGGCCTTTACATCAGCGACAAGCTTGTCGTAGCCGTTCAGCGTTCTGCCTTTGCTTTGGTAAAAGGTCTCGACCCTTTCGGCGATTGTGCTAAAAAGGTCCAGCCGCCGCTGCCCGTTGTTCGCTGCCTGAGCCATGATGCCGGTGATGACGTCCTCGCGCGCACGGCATGCGCGAAGCCTGACGGCGTCCGGTACAAGGGTTGTTGTCGCTGGCTCTGCCGCTAGACCGATAATACTATGGTTGTCCAGCGCTACTGCTGACGCGTTGCCGGCAAGCAATAGCACCAGAGCACTCGCAATGGCGCCGATCTTTAGTCTAATAGTTCGCATGCCCGTTTCCTCTTATCCTTATATTAGATCGTAAGGCTTGGCGGCGGGAAAAGCAAGGCCGTGCGAGTCCGTCCTAGGATTTGGCAGGGCTTGGATCACGGATAACTACGTACGAGATTATACCGGCGGCCGCAGCCAGTGCTGCACACAAAATAATGCCGAACCGAAAGACCTGGGCTGCGCCGAACAATCCAAGAAGCGCAACCACGAAAAGGCCGCCCAGCCGCGATACGGCGTTGTTGATGCCCGAAGCGATGCCGGAGTCGGTTTCTTTGACCGAGCCAAGCACTGTCGTGGTCAGCGGCGCAACCAGCAGTGTCAGGCCAGCACCAAACAACAGTACACCCGGCAACACCCCGGTGATATAGCTGACGCCGGGTGCTAGGCGGACCCAGGTGATAATCCCCAGGGCGGCAATCAACGGTCCGGCGGTCAGCAGCAGCCGCGGCCCGAATTTGCTGGATAATGCTCCTGCCCGGCGTGAGAATGCCAGCAGCAATATGGTTATCGGCAGGATGCTCAAGCCCGCTTTGATGCTGGAGTAGTGAAGCGTAGTCTGAAGATAGACAACGAGCACCAAAAACACGCCGCCCAGGGCACCGTACATGCCGAATGTCATGATATTTGTGCCGGTAAAGTTGCGGGTACGGAACAAGCCGAGCTGAACCATCGGATCGCGTTGTCGGTACTCGTACCATACAAAGGTGATGCCCAGAATACTTCCGGCGATGAGCGCGGTGATTGCTAACGGCGGCCAAGAGCGCGCGGAACCTTCGATTAGACCGTATGTCAGGCTGCCCAGCGCGGTAATGGCAAGCAGTGCTCCGCCAACGTCGATACGACGGGTCTGTCGCGGCCGGACCTCACGGATGCCGACGATGCCAAGCCACAGGCAGACTGCCAAAAGCGGCAAGTTTATAAAGAAAATCCAGCGCCAGCTGGCAGTATCCAGCAGATAGCCGCCAACAAGCGGCGCGATTGCAGTCGAAATACCGGACCAACCCGCCCACGTGCCGATGGCTTTGCCGCGTTCTTCCTTGGGAAAGTTTGTATTGATGAGCGCCAGAGACTGCGGGACCAGCAGCGCGCCGGCCGCCCCTTGCAAAATACGGGCAGCGATCAAGAACGAGAGACTCGGGGCGATGCCGCACAGCAACGAGCTTACGCCGAAGGCGGCCGCCCCTATCAGGAACACTTTTTTGTGCCCGATGATATCTCCCAGACTGCCGCCGATCAGTATTAAAGCTGACAGCGACAATAAGTAGCCGTCGACAACCCATTGCATACCTGCAAAGCCGGCGTGCAGGTCCAGGGCAATCTTTGGGAGCGCAAGCGTTACGACCGAACTATCCAGAAAGACTACCCCGCTGGCCACAATTGCTGCGAGTAGTACCGGCAGCCGCTTATTCATACGCCTTAGTTTACCATACGGCACTGCTTTCGGTTTGGGCGCCCCGGTTTCTTTTCTCTCTCTGTTATGGTAGGATATCTCAGTCTAGTCCCGGCAGTTTGGCATGCTCGGGAAAAGAGCAGCGAGCTTGGTTTCGCTTGCGAAACTCGGCTTTGCCGACGAGCGATGAGAAAAACCCAGAGGGTTTGTCTCATTTCACCGCGGCCTCATCGTCTAACGGTTAGGACATCAGGTTTTCATCCTGACAATCGGAGTTCGATTCTCCGTGAGGTCACCAATCTGTTTATAGTTATATGCTATTATTTAGCTATGAGAAAACTATATCCTCAAGATAATGGTTTTGCGGTCGTTGGGGTCCTATTAGTAATTGGTATCCTGGTTATTATTGGCGCTGGCTTCTTTGTATTAAAGCATATAGAGAATAACTCTTATACATCGGCCAATCTTAATTTGGCCAACAATAAAGATTGGGTTACAGGCAATTTGAAATACGAAGGAGCGTCCTTCAAATACCCCGCTAAATGGAAAATTAGCGCTGACCAAAGTGATGGTACGTATGACAAGACAGACAATATTACTTTGACCGGGGATCATGGATTTACCGTTACTATTGAAAACGGAACATTTGGGTCTGGTGAATCGCCTCCGGAGGTTGTTGGCTCGGTACCGCTTACCTTCATAGGGCAAAAAGGTTATATGGATTTGTTGTCAGAGGATACCGCGGCAGCGAGTCAACCGGCACAATTTGATGGTACGGTCGGTGCAGTTGAATTGTCCAGGAGTTCCTCTAATAACTATGATTTCTTTCCCTCTAAAGCCGCTTCGTTATCGAAATATCAAGGTGCCCTAGACATTATGGCCAACTATACGAATAACGATGGTTCATATAAAACTATGAGTGTATCATCAGCCAAATCTGACCCAAACTATAAAGATGTATTGCTCTTAATCGAATCATTTAAATACTGAGTAAGCTCCCCTTCAGTTAAGAACTATAACGGTCCAACGTTGGCGTAGCATAAGTAACCCCAGTTCGACATAAGAGCCTCCTTTCTGTCTGCTAGATAACAGGGCGTAAGCCCTGTTATCCTTTGTTTGTAAGAACAAAACAAACAAGAAAAAGAGGCTCATATATGGAACTGGTAGCTTTATTCTATCTG
>JBGPNM010000031.1:0-14199 GCA_041487535.1 Candidatus Saccharimonadia bacterium | reverse complement strand
TATCCGAACCTTGGAGTTTGAAATCTATTTCAGCTCCGATACTTTTCCCGATCCAGTTCCGCTGCGCCAATTTGACGCTTTCCGTCCAGTCTAAACCGTCGATGGCCTCCAAAAGCTCATCGGCATAATCGGTGATCTTAAAGAACCATTGCTTGACTTCGCGCTTCTCTACCGGCAGATCTTCAGGGCCGTCATGACGCCAGCACTTGCCATCGATGACCTGTTCGTTGGCCAGCACCGTTTGGCATTTGGTACACCACCACTGCATCCGCACGTCCTGATATGCCAGTTTGTGCCGGTACATTTGACTGAATATCCACTGCGTCCATTTGTAGTACTCCGGCAAGTGCGTAGAAATCTCTTTCTCCCAGTCATTGCTCCAACCCATAGCTTTGTACTGCTTGTGGTAGTCCGGAATTATCGTAGCCATACTTTCCTGCGGCGATACACCAGCTTTGATGGCGTAGTTTTCAGCCGGTAGGCCAAAGGCATCCCACCCCACGGGGTGATAACTCTCAAATCCCAGTTGTCGCTTAAAACGGGCCTTGACGTCGCTGATAGTGTAATTCATAGCGTGACCGATATGGATGCCTGCGCCGCTCGGGTAGTTGAACATGCTCATTGCGATGTATTTGGGTTTGCCGCTATTCAAGTCAGCCGTATAGACGCCTGTTTCTTCCCAGATTTTTTGCCAGCGAGGTTCGATTTCTTTTGGGTTATACCGATTCATAAGGGCGCTCCGCTCGCGCCCGGCAGTACAGTCCACCGGACTGTACTGGGTTCAATTTCTTTGGGACTGTATCGTTGCATATATCCTATCCTACAAGTATTTATAGCTGCCGCCAAAGGGAAAACTTCTTGGTCAGTACGTTACAGCCGTTCGATTTCACCGAACACAACGATGCCGTACTGTTCCAGGTAGACCTCGGGGAATATTTAGGTATAAAGATTAAACGCCCCGGCGGGCGAGGAGGAGCTTGAAACGAGCAGACCGGGCCACATTCATATACGTACATTTTAGCATATCTTATACAATCTGGCGGCGGATGCTGCTGGACAAGCCGGCCAGCAACGTGTAGGGGAAGAGCTGGTGGCCGGACGCTAAGCGGGCAACTGAGTTCGGGCTGACGGGATCGGTGCTGAAAATTGTTACCTCGTGGCCGGCTGCCAGGTCAGTACCGCTCAGGTCGATCATCGTATGATTCATACAGACGCGGCCGATAATCGGCAGCGCTTGCGTTCCGTACGTAACGATGCCTCTGTTGCTCAACTCGCGCGGCACGCCCTCGTAGTAGCCCAGCGGCAGAACACCGATGCGCATAGCTTTGGGCGCGGTATAGATGCCGTTGTAGCTGACCCGCTCGCCCCGGTGAAGGTCAATTACTTTAATGATCGTACTTTTGAGTCCGAGCACGGGCTGGAGGTTTTGCAGATCCAAGAAATGGGTGTCTTGCGGCGACAGCGGATTGATGCCGTACAGCCCGATACCGAGCCGCAGCGCATTCGCATACTTGCTCTTGACCTTAACACTGCCGGCAGTCTGGGCAATATGGATAAAACGCGGACGGAAGCCGCGTGCCAGTATATGCGCAACGCTGGCGTCGAACAGCTTGGTTTGCGCGTGCGTCCAGGCATCGTCCGCATCGTTGTCGGCATCGGCCAGATGCGTCATTATACCCTCTAGCTCAAGATGTGAGAAACGCCGCAGTGTTGCCAGGTAGGCATCAACTTCCTGCGGCCGCAGCCCCAGGCGGTTCATGCCGGTGTTCAGTTCCAAATGTACCTTTACCGGCCGGCGCAAACACCCGAAGGCTTCAAGACCGGCAACATCCTGCACCACGAACGAGCAGCGCCGGGTATCCAGCAGTCTGGCATTCTCGGGCAGGATATAGCCAAGCACGAGTATGCGGTGACGGGTACTGTGACGGATTTTGCCTGCTTCAAAGTATCCGTCCACGGCCAGCAGGTCGCAGTCGGCGCCGTTTAAAATCTCCGCCATTTCCTTGAGCCCGTGGCCGTAAGCATTGCCCTTTAGTACGGGAATAACGCTCTGACGCGGGTGCCGCGCTTGTATCAAACGAACGTTGTGCAGCGCCGCAGCGCGGTTAAGTTCGATCCAGTTAAGCGTACGATAGCGCTGCGACTTATGCTGCACCTGGTGCGCCAACTTTTGCAAACGAGCGCGCAGCAGCATGCTTTTTAGAACTGTTTGAGGAAATTAGTACTAAAGACGGTATTCAGGTTCTGGCGCTCACGAAAGCGGGATTGCGCCAGTTCTACCAAGCGCGTCACCAGCTCTACATTACTCACGCCCTTTTGCCGCCAGTTATGCGCATACAAACTGCCGGGCAACGGGTTAACTTCAATGAAATATACGGTGCGGGCTTTGCCGTCAATTAGCATATCTACGCGCGCCGTGCCGCTGCAACCTAGCACCCGGTAGACATCCAGACCGATTGCTTCCGCTTTGGCGTACAAGCTGACGGGTAAATTGGCAGGGATTTTGCTGTAGCCCTGGGCGCCGCGTTTGCCGCCGGACTTGCCGCCCCCTTTCTTGCCGCCGCTCATGTACTTGGCATCAAAATCAAAGAAGTCTTCGGCGTTCACTAAGGGCTGCTCCAGGTAGGCCGGCGTCAGGTCATGATTGCCGAGGATGGGCAGTGTGACTTCGATCAGGTTCTGGACGGCTTCTTCGACGATGATGGTATCGTCGTACTTGGCGGCAACCTCCAGGCCGTTGCGCAATTCTGGTTCATCCTTAGCTCGTGACATGCCGATGCTCGATCCAAGATGAGCTGGCTTCACAAACAGCGGGAACGTCAGATTTTGTTTGACTTTCTTCACAGCCGCCGCCGGATCCTGCTCGAGCTCCCGGTTAGAGAATGTTACAAATTTAGTTACGGGAATACCATGAGAGGCGGCTATCTGTTTGGTGAGCACCTTATTCATCGCCAGCACCGCAGCCTCCATGCCGCAGCCGATGTAAGGCACGCCTGCCATATCCAGCAGTCCCATCAAAGCCCCGTCTTCACCGTACGTTCCGTGCATGCTCGGAAATGCGATATCCACTTTACAATATTGCTTACGCCCGGCGATACCGCTTGACTTGCTGAGTGTCATGCCCCCGTCAAACCGCACGCTGGCCGGCTGCGTACGGTTGGTGAACTGCTCGATGGCACCGGATGTGAACAGCTTGATGTCCTTTAGCCGGTCGTCCCAGTACCAGGCGCCGTTCTTGGCGATGTAGACTGCCTCTACCCGGTATCGCCGGGTAAGCTCCAGAGGCTTGATAACGCTGCTGATTGCCGTTACGATCGAGACGTCGTGTTCGGCCGAACGTCCCCCGAATATAACCGCGATTGTTTCCATGCGATTAGTATATGCAATTATCCTGATCAATTACAACAACTTGTTGCGTATCAGGCATAATTATCCGGCCAGTCGTTTTGCATGAGTACGACGTCGCCGGCAGAGACAAAGTGGCTGAGGTTAGTATAGAACTCCAGCGGATCCGGCTCAATTCTTACCTCGCCTTTGAAATCTGCTGCCTGAAGCCCGCTCTGGATGAAGCCGGTCACGGAGTTCTGCATGAGTACTACGACGGCCGCACCGGAAGCGGCGATCAGGCGGCCTATCGCCTGGTGTATGCTTTCGGTTTCTGAACCTTGGTCGACGAGCCCTGGCGTAATGTACAACTTGCGTTTAGCGGGCAGCTCCCGCAACAGTTCGGTGCCGGCCCGGACGCCTTCGAGGTTGCCGTTGTAGGTATCATCAATAATCCACGCACCGCTTAAAGCGTACGGCTGCATGCGGTGCTCGAAGGGCGTGGTTTTGCCGATGCCGGCAACGATGGCCTCATGGCCCAGGCCGAAGTCGTGCGCCAGCGCCGCGGCCAGGCTGAGCGGCAAGCTGGTGCCGACCCAGCAGCCCGCTGGTAAACGTCAGCTTCTGCTTGCCTTTCGTCAGCGTAAAGCTGAGGCCGCTGACGCTCACTGCCGTCTCGCTCACCTTCCAGCCCAACGCGCCGTCACGGCTGTAGCGCGTATATTCGGGCCGAACAAACGACTCAGCCTCCGGGGACTCATCGTTCACATAACATTGGTGCTTGTTCTCCAGATAGCCAGCCACGCTGAAGATGTCTGCAGCCGCTGCCGCCACCGTTTTGTAACGGTCCAAGTGTGCAGCCGTCACCCCTGTAATGACAGCATGGGTAGGATGTGTTGTCCGGGCGAACGCGCCTACGTCACCCGGCGCGCCCTCGCCGTATTCTATAAGGAGAATATCTTCGTCGCCCGTCAGGCTATGCGCAAACTGCGCGTGGCTGACTGCGACATTCTTATTGGCCGGCGTTGCCGCCACCCGCTTGCCTTCGCGCAGCACAGTCAGCAGCAGCTCTTTCATACTGGTTTTGCCATAACTGCCGGCAATCGCCACTTTCGCGGCCGGATGTTCCTTAAAAATGCGCTCCGACTGCCGCACCAGTTGCCGCTCGCGCGGCCGGACAATAAGCGTTCGGCCCAGAACCAATGGCACGACCGCCAAATGTGCCCAGACAACAGGGTAAGAAATCAGCAAAGCCAGACCGAACGCCCAGCCGCCGGCCAGACCGTGCCAGCGCCACAGGGCCAACAAAACCAGACCCGCCGCAATCTGTACCACTATGCCCAGCGCCAATGCCAGCATCAGCAAACGCGCCGCACGGGTGCGATCCAACTGCCGGCGCTTGGCCACCTTAGAAAAGTCTTGCGTGCGCCAGTACCAGGCAAGGTACGGACCGGCGCGGTACTCGGTGCTTTGCAGCATGTAGGCGAGTGTCGCCACATAACCGGGCGAATAAGGGCTGATTACGGCGCTGATCATTGCAAAAATCCTTTCATGGCTTTTAACACTTCGCTGGGCCGGTCTAAATGCACAAAATGCCCGGCGCCAGGCAGAATTTCCAGCGTCGAGCCGTCGATATACTCATGGAACAGCTCACCGTACCGGACCGGCGCGGCCTGGTCTTGTTCACCGTAAATCAACAGCGTCGGCACTGTTATGCGCCTGGCGTCTGCACGCACATCATCGGTAATGACTTTCTTAAACGTTTCTTGCAAATGCTCGGCCACCAACATATCCGACCCGACCGTATCGTAGACTTTGCGGCGGAGCTTGCGCTTGATACCGTCAGGCAACGGTGCACTCAGCACCTTGCCGGCCTTAGTTACGTAGCGCAGCGCCTTAATGCGGCCCTTATATTCGCCCCGTATGCCCGCGCTGGCAAGCAGCACCAGCTTATCCGCCCGAAGTACCCCTTGCCCGAGCCCGCGCAGCGCGATGGCCCCGCCGTTACTGTGTGCGACAAAGGCATATACTTGTCCGAGTTGTAATTTCTGCAGAAAATTGGCGACGAAGCGCGCATAATCGTCCAGCCCCCACACCGCCCCCGGCGCTTGCGTACCGCCAAAACCGGGAAGGTCCGGCGCTACCACATCGTATTGCCTTGACAGCGCCGTGCGCAGGGCAGCAAGGCCGGTTGCACGATCACCCCAGCCGTGCAGCAGCACAACCGTCTTGCCCTCGCCGCTCCGCTCGTACGCCGTCAGCAAACCATCAACAATAACTTGCATACACGTAATTATACAGCCCGCATGAGACACCCTTGGCGAAACGGATCCACCCGCTTGGGCTGCTCTTCCCAAGAAGTGCGAACGTACCCCATCTAACATACATGGCTAGGATTTACCAGCAGTCAGCGCTTGGATGCGAGTCTGGAGTTCGGTGGTCGAAATAGTCGTGGCAGGAACCGTGATAGGCGCTACAAGCCCCCAGTCGGTGTAGCGTTGCGCAAAGTTACTGCCGATATAGGCAACACCCACTAGCTGGTGCGACGTTTTGTTCACCGACATCCGCAGCTTTACGGGCGGAATGGTCGAATACTGGCTGGGATCGATTGTGTCAAGGTTCTTCAGGCCAACGTCGCGCGCAAAAGTCTGCATCATGCGCACGTAAGCACCCAGCCGCACCGACACGGTATAGGTATACACCTGGCGGCCATACAGATTCTCTTGTTTCACATCTTTATAGGCTGGCGTGAAAATTTTTTCGTCGCGTATGTAGGCAAGAATATTTTGCCGCTCACTCTCCGGCAGGTTAGCGATGGGCGGCAGCGGTGCGCTGCCAATGTCCAGCACTGTCTGGGCAAATAAATGATCAAGCGAAGTGTCGACCCTGCCGTCACTCTTGCTCCAGACGTTTACTATTTTAGAGAAATTAAAGTGCCTGCTTGCGTCCTGTCTCGAACTGGTAATTTGTACGTAACGAATATAGCCTGCCGCTGGCGTGCCGATGCTTTCCGTCGTTGCCGCCGAATCCACCTGCCGCGCTACTACCAACCAGTCGGCAGCGTTCGTACTGCCCATTTGCAGACGGGCGTATTGCTCTACGCCTTGACTTTTTGCCTGCGCGACCGCCACCTTCGTGACGCTGGCAGCCGCCAGGTTATTCGCCAGCATATCCGTGAATGCGCGCTGCGGGCTTTGCCAGATAAGCACCCACCACAACGCCGCGAGTAATACAGCCGCGACCGCGAAACCAAACACGCCCGTACGGCGCGGGTGGCGTATGAAGGCAGCAAGCAATACGTCGAGCATAGCTGTTATTGTAACAGTATATCCGGAGAACTTTACTAGACAATCGTAAAACGAAGCAGCTTGCCGGCAGCTCTGGTGATGCCAACCCTAGGATAGCTAGCTACATGCGACGCTATCTAGCCGGACAATGTACAAAAAATGCCCGCTTCGTAATGAGCTAAGCAAATCGAAAATAATTTGGTGGAGTGTGGGGGATTCGAACCCCCGGTCTCAGCAATGCGAATGCCGCGCTTTACCAGCTAAGCTAACACCCCTTAATATTGAAATTTGTCGTTCTGCTACTCTATTACTTTGGTGCGCGGGGCGGGAATCGAACCCGCATGCCTTTTGGGCACAGCATTTTAAGTGCTGCATGTCTACCGTTCCATCACCCGCGCAAATCTTACTTTCTTATTTTTACCACGATGAGTGGACTGAAGGCTATGGCAGTTCGGGCAGAGAACCCTTAGGTTCTCGAGCCGATTATCGGTATGTACGCCATTAACATGGTCTAACTCTACGGGCACCCTGCCGTCTGACGCTTCTTGGGCCCATCCGCACAGTTCACACTTCGGCTTTTTTAGCCCTGCCTCGAACAGCCGGCGTTTAAGCTTGTAACTCTGCACACCTGAGCCTTCTTTTAGCAACGTCGTCAATTCAGGCCTGGAGCTTGTGTGATACGTCTTACCTGCGTTCCACCGAGAGCCAGTGAAGTGATCTGTTGCGATCCGTAACGCCTGGACCCTTGCCTGAACTTGCGTGTAGTTTCCCCCGGCGGGCACTAGGCCAAGCGCATCAATTACTGCTCTATAGCTACAGCTTTCCTTCACAGCAGCCATCAGCTGATTGTCCGTCCAGGATCGACGTTTTGGCATACAAGAGAGTATAGCATTCGTTCTCGTATACCAATAATGCTCCTGAAGTTTGTATGGAGGCACGTATGGGAGTTGCACCCATCTTTGCGGTTTTGCAGACCGCCGCGTAACTGCTCCGCCAACGCGCCAGCGAATATGCCTGATTATACCGTGCCGGGCGTCCGTTTCAAACAAATTGCCGAAACTCCAGTCCATTCAAACCCCACTTCGGCGGGAAAAAGAGCGGCAGCGGTTGGTTGGACGGAGCAAATCTAGCTTTAATACGCCGGCGGGCGCTCGCCAGCTCCGGTGCTGCCTCGCGGCAATATTTGTCCGTCTCACAGAATAAGCCCTGGCAATCGATGGCATGCAGCGGCCGGCCGAATAAGCCATGGAATGCCAGACCAAGACGGGCAAATTCCTTTTCCTGACGACCTACCATCCACTGCACCAGTTCTGCCGGCGAGTAATCGCCGAAACTTTCGAATACCTTCTTCATGCCGCGCAAAGCGCCCGGCCCGGGCTGGGTAAAGTCGTTTTCGCCGAAATTAATCAGGTCAGAGTAGTCCAGGTCGATGGCCGTTTGGTAGGACATGAAATTGCCCATCAGCGGGTAACCGCGCAGTAGCCCGTACACCGCTTGTAATGAATCTGCGGTCAGCAGCTGTTCGCCTAGGCGGTCAACCAAAAACATGTGCTTAAACAGCTCAACATGGTTAAGGTACTTGAACGGCTGGCCGTAGGCATCCGCGGCGCACAGGATGAAGGCGCCCGTGTACAACGTGCCGCTTTTCGCTTTGGCATGCTCCAGGGCGCGCGTAAATGACCCGGCTGCCAAATCGTCCAGCGTGGGATAGCGGCCGAGATAGCCGCGTACCGCCTCCCAAGTCTCGTTCTTACTGAACGTCCGGAACGCCACAATCTGGAAAAGCCGATCCTCATCGCTGCACGGTTCATCATGGTAGCAGACATTACGGATCATATACTGCGACACGCGGTCGGCCGCCCGGAAAACATTACAGAATTTGTACATCTGAAGAATCGGATCGTCCGTCCACGGCCCCGGCTCGCCGCGCAGGCGCTGCTCAAACACGTGCTGCCGTTCCGAAGCAAAATACCAATACAGATCGTAAATACGATGCCTGAGGACAGGTGGTCGTTTCATGTATTCTATTTTTCCGTTTCGTGAAAAGAATTCAGTCGCACATTTCGGGTCAGGTTGGCAAAGTAGCGGACCATGTAGGCTTAACGATCGGGTATTTTCGTAATATCAAGTACGGCTGCATTGGGCAAGGAGGCCAGAAATTTGCCCGGCACTAGCAACTTTGACCCCCTGACGCCGCTGCCGATAACTACTCTCTCGGCCGCCGCGACCGCGCAGTCTACAAGGATCGGCCAGTCCGGCGGCAAGCCGACCGACGTGATGCCACCAAATTCCATGCCGGTCAGTGCGGTCGCTTTTTCCATCGGTGCGAACGAAATTTTGCGCGCGTCCAACTGCCGGCGCACCACCCCGTTAATATCCGCCCGGCTTGTCGCCAGCACCACACAGGCGGCGTACCATATTCTCTCCGCGCGTCTTGCCTCCACCACAACGCAATTGGCGCTCACCTCCATACCGATCTGGTAGCGCTCGCAAAACGCCGCCGTGTCAGCCAGCAGCGGATCAATCTCCGCTACATACACATCCGCCGGCTTCGCACGCTCAAGCATTTGCCGGACATCATGCGCCACGTGATCTGATCCAGCCGGGAAGGCAATAAAATCTAACAGCCCGAACTTCATAGCCACATCATACCAGAAACGTATCCTAACTTATTCGCCCATCCTCGCATTGTCTGGACAAAAAACTGGCAGCCTTTTTGAACGATGTAAAAACACTAATAATTCACACTGAAGGCCGACAGCTTCTAACCTTAGCCTAGTCTATGACCATTCCATTTGAGTGTATATTTTTGGCCGGAAGAGCCGCCGAATCTCCCAAAAGCGTACCAATTTTCGACCGTTATCTTGTAGAACTGATGTCCGTCATCCCTTCGCGCATCTTCCAATGCACTCGCGCCCGTGCCTAACCTTGCTTCAAAATACGGGAATACTTTTTGCCGCTCTTCGTCGCTTTCGATTATGGCCGCCGTGCCTTCAAAGAAAATCGCGTGCGGATACTCGCCAAGTTTATGTTGCTTGACAATACTGCCGGCAACATGGGGGTTATGGGCTATTTCCTGGCTGTGGCGCCTTGACTTGAGCGACCTAAAATAGAGGTTCAGGTCCTTATCGTACGCAAAATGCACTTCGCAAACCCAGGGTTTGTCGCTGTTAACTGTTGCTAATGATAGGTGGGCGCTCTTCTCAATGTACTCGCGAACAGTTTTTTCTACATCCATAAGTTACATCATAGCAAAACAGTGCAATGATCTCATTAGTCGGCGCCAAATTGTTCATACCAAATGCAGCAAACTAGGCATTGAGATGGGTTCTATAATCTTGCAGCAACTAGAAACCCTACAACAACTAGGACAACGGAAAGCGTTACTCTAAAGCGGGCTTCAGGCAGACGGCGCAGCAAGGGCGCGCCTACCAAAGTGCCTATCATTACTCCCGATGACATCACGAGGATTTCTGGTATAAACGATGCAAGCTGGTGTACGTGCAACGTCACATAGACGGGTACGCGGAAAACATCAACAATCAAGGCAATGGCCGTTGCCGTAGCTACGAACTCGGCTTTTCGTAAGTTAAAACCCACGAGGCCAGCTGCGCGCAGACCGCCTTGGTTACCGACAAGTCCTCCAAAAAAGCCAGATACAGCACCGACTATCCAGACCAAGGGACCCTTCAGCTGGACTTTTTCGGCCCAACGAAAGAGGCTTGCTACCCCGGCAAATACCATCAGCCCGCCAAAAATAACGGATAGTGCCGTGCTAGAAGCACGGCCTTGCAATAAGGCTCCAGTCAGACCGCCCGCGGCGCTTAATACCCCGAAGCTCAACAAAATTCGGCGGTTAACGTCGCGCCGTAATAAAAAATATCGGAGTGCCGAACCGAAAAAATGGGCCATGCCTACCGCAGCCACCGCAACGTCGAAGCCAATCCTAAGAGCCAATACAGGCGTCAGAAAACTGCCAATTCCAAAGCCAGCAACCGCTGCGATGCCGCCCGTTACAATACCAAGCACGAACAAAAGGACGTCAAATGGCATAGTTTAATCATAACAAAAGACCTCCTTGCAGGGATCATTCCGCCATGCTTGGTACAGTAAGTGCGTAAAAGTTTACATCTTATAAGAGATAAGACAGCCAGTTGGATGAATATACAAGAGCTTCCGTATCAAGAGTATGCATTAACCGAGTAAGTGCAGAGAGCTACACTCTACTGCTATTATGATATTCCTAACGCTTCTTTCGCCTCGTTATAATCTCGAAAAAATATGTCAGGCGGATAATCAAGGTTGTTCTCGGTAAACAATTTGGTGTTTGGAGCATCAAAACCAAGAGCGATGACCGTTGCGCCGGCCTTTTTTGCCGCCGCCACACCTGGAACCGTATCTTCAAATACCAACAAGTTAGTAGCCTTTAGGAGTTTGATCGCGAGTAGGTAGGGGTCAGCAGACGGTTTACTATCTAGCCCTTCGGCAACTATAGTATCGTCGCCTATAATGTGTGCTCTTGGAAAGTATTCGTCTAGGCTATACCGCTTCACAAACGACAAGACGAAACGTTCCTTTGAACTAGTCACTAGAGCCAGTCGGTCCAAGTATAGAGGCGCTATTGCTCTTACAAACTCTATCGCACCAGGCATTGCCTCGAACCCTTTGGCTGCAATCACTGCGAATAGGGCTGCTTTAGTTTTTATAACTCTCTGGATGTGAAGATTTTCCGTAAAGGGAATGGTCTCATCTATTTCTCCGGCAGCGCGCAGTATGCCACCGAATATATCTGAACTAGAAGAACCATACGTTGGCCCTAGCTCGTGTTCCTCGCGAGTTATGTGGCCATAGCCGTGCTGTTTAAAGGCGGCAAGACGGGAAGTGTGATGGGTCGGTAAAGTATCTGCCAACGTGCCTTCAAAGTCAAACGCCACGGCATCAAATGACTTTAGATCGAGTTTTTGCATAAAACAACTTTATCACAAAATAAAAAGAGGCATTTGTGGCTTCTTTGGACATAAACGTAACGGTGCGCCGCAATTGACGCTTTTCAAACCGAAGCCAGGAAAGCCTGGAATGGCTACAAATATTTCAGTTGAGCTGGCGCAACAAGTCGGGAAAAGTCTACGCTAAAGTAAGGTATGGCTTAAAAGATGATGTTCGTATTTGGTAGAGCAGTCCTAAGGGTATCAATAGTACCCTGGCTCAGGGGATTGCCCGTAAGATTAAATGTCTTAAGATTATTTTTTAGATTTGCTAGTTCATTTGGTAAACCGGTAATTTTATTGTAGCTGTAATTCAATGTCACTAATTTGTTAAGCTGGCCAATCTCCGCTGGCATGCCGGTCATATTGTTATAGCTGACATCAAGAGTTGTTAGCGGCATCAATCGTATTTCTGCAATCAGCGATCCGTCCAGCTGGTTGTGATCGAGCTTCAGTACCTGAAGGTTAGTCATCCTGCCCATCTGGGACGGCAGCGTTTTTAGGCTGTTATAAGAAAGGTCCAGCGAAGTTAAAGCAGCCTGGTTATATATTCCAGATCCGACAGCAGTCAGATGGGTACCGCTCTCATTAAGAGTATTCGCACCGTAAGACCGCGAAGATGACGTACCTGGAGCCGCAGTTTTATTGACGGTCGTTCTGTCATAAACAAGCCAACTGCCAAGTAGTATTATGACTGCCGCCAACACTGCAATAATTACATTTTTCATAACTAATACGTTCACTCCCTTGCAGTTACAATTATAACAGCTGCGGCCAGACAGTGGTCAGCGGCAGAGACTTTGACAGCGCGTTACGATATTTCGATGACCACTTTGCCGCGGATGTTTCCGGCTTCACGAGCTTCAAATGCTTCCCTGACCTGTGCTAATGGAAACACCTTACCGACCCGTGTTTTGAGGGCACCGGACTCGACAAGTTTCGTGAGTTCGTCAAGCCCTTCTGTCGTAACTCGTGTCATTTGGGTGATAGCCGTGACGCCACGTTCTCCGGCTTTTGCCTCATCGGCCCGGGCTATCATCGAAACGGCTACGCCGCCTGTCTTCAAAATGCCAAGCGCCTTATTAAAATCATCGCCGCCAACCGTATCAAAAACGGCGTCATAGTTGCTTAGCACTTCAGAAAAATCGCTTGTTTTGTAGTCAATAACTTCGTCGGCTCCGAGCTCTGTTACATAGTCAACATCGTCACCTGTTGCCGTGGCAGCCACATAGGCCCCGATATGCTTAGCCACCTGGACCGCGACAGACCCGATACCGCCGGCGCCGCCATGAATGAAGATCTTTTGTCCTTTCTGCAGGTTGATGTGAGCATTGAGAGCCTGAAGAGCACTGACACCAACCAGCGGCAACGAGGCCGCTTGTTGAAAATCCAAATTCATAGGAGCTCTGGCAATCTGCGCAGCAGCTGTAGCAGCAAACTGAGCAAACGCGCCGCTGTTACCCATAACTGCCAGGGATTGCCCGTACACCTTATCGCCTGCCCGTACGCCTACAACGTCACCAGCAACATCCGTAACGACACCGGCGATATCGCCGCCAAGCGTTACCGGAAGGTGCAGGGGTGCCATTTCTTTCATATAACCGGCACGCAAGGCCGTGTCCACCGGATTGAGGCTTGCTGCGTGAACCTCAACCAGCACTTGGCCTTGGGTAATGCTAGGAGTATCCGCTTCATTAATTTGGATAACCGACGCGTCACCGTATTCACTTATTTGAGCTGCTTTCATATTATTTCCTTTCAAGCTTATTTTATGGCCTTTTAACTTGAGGACGCTTTCCGGGCCACCATATGGAATAGCCAAACAGCGCCGACAGGCTCGGTATCAAGAACGGTGCTATCACAAACGCGGCGAGTATTACGCCGATAGCAATAGCCGAGCCCATTTGGGACAAGAAGCTGATCCCGGCGAGCAACAGGGAGCCGAAGGTGGCCGCGAGAATCAGGCCGGCTGAAGCGACCGTTGCACTGCTGTGCTCAACGGTCAGATCGGCAGCTTTACGCGGGGGATGTCCCGCTTGTATCTCCTCGCGCAAACGGGTGATTGTCAGAATATTGTAATCGGTGCCGATTGCCACAACGAAGATGTACATGAAAAGCGGAATGAAGAAGATGAGCCCCGGAGCACTCCCGATGCGTTGGAATATGAGCGTTGTCGTCCCCAGCGTCGCTATATACCCCAGGCCGACACAGAGCAACAGGAAGAGCGGCGCAACCAAACTGCGCAGCAGGACCGCGAGAATAACAAAGATGAAAGCCGCAGCAATTGGGAAAATAACGGCCAGGTCGCGATTGGTGACAGCCTTGATATCAGCGACGATGGCCGTACTCCCGCCGACGTAGACGCGGGCATTGTCGATCGGAATGCTGTGCGCAGCACGGCGAATCGGGCCGGCAACGTTGGCTATGGCAGCCACACTCGAAGGGTCGTCTTTCAGGACTACCGAGAGTATCCCAATCTTGCCACTGGACAAAATGAGTACTGGCGATACGCTCGACACACCGGCAGCGTGTTGAAGGCGCTGCCTAAGAGCGTCCAGCTGGGAAGGCACAAGCGTACCGGTGCTGCGTACATAAATTTCAGT
>JBGPNM010000030.1:0-14251 GCA_041487535.1 Candidatus Saccharimonadia bacterium | reverse complement strand
CTGGCCATTCTAGCTCTTAGCCTTCTCCGTCTCTGTATAGCCTGCGGCAATACTCTTGGCTACCTTGAGCAGCGCTTCGTTCTGATCATCGGTCGGCTTATCGCCGCTGTTGACAGCCTCGATCAATTTGGCATGGCCGCTCTTTAGCTCACGCAGTAACGCCTCTTCGGCGGCTTTGATTTTATCTAGCGGCACTGCGTCGAAACAGCCGCGCGTTGTCGCCAGCAAGGCGGCGTACATCTGCCAGATAGTAAAAGGGCTGTACTGCGGCTGCTTGAGGAGCTCTGTCAGACGCTGGCCGCGTTCGATGGTATGCCGGGTCTCGGGATCCAGATCGGTAGAAAATTGCGAGAACGCCGCCAGTTCGCGGAACTGCGCCAGCCCCAGCTTCAGGCCGCCGCCAACGGCTTTGATCGCCTTTGACTGGGCGTTGCCGCCGACGCGCGACACGCTCAGGCCAACCGAAATGGCCGGGCGAATACCTTGGTAAAACAGGTTCGTTTCTAGGAAAATCTGGCCATCGGTAATTGAGATAACATTAGTGGGAATATACGCGCTGATGTCGCCGGCCTGCGTCTCGATAATCGGCAGGGCTGTCAGCGATCCGGCACCGAGGGCGTCGCTCAGCTTGGCGGCACGCTCTAACAAGCGTGAATGCAGGTAAAAGACGTCGCCTGGGTACGCCTCACGGCCCGGCGGGCGGCGCAACAGCAGCGACATCTGGCGGTACGCCACCGCGTGCTTGGAAAGATCATCGTAAATAATCAGCGCATGCTGCTTGTTGTCGCGGAAATACTCGCCCATCGCGCAGCCGGTGTACGGTGCCAGGTAGAGCAGGGCAGCCGGGTCGGCCGAGCTGGTTGCCACGATGATGGTCTGATCCATCACGCCCTCGCGCTTGAGGCGTTCGGCGAGCGCGGCCACCTTGGACTGCTTCTGGCCGATAGCGACATAAATGTTGATGACGCCCGTCTGCTGGCGAGCCTGGTTGACCATGGTATCGACAGCGATGGCCGTTTTGCCAGTCTGGCGGTCGCCGATGATCAGCTCACGCTGGCCGCGGCCGATAGGCACAATAGCATCGATGGCCATAACGCCGGTCATCAACGGCTCGTGCACGCTTTTGCGGTCCAGCACCGCCGGCGCCGGGCGTTCCACGCGACTCGTGTGTTTTGTGGCAATCGGCTCCCCGCCATCAAGCGGGCGGCCGAGCGGATCGACGATACGGCCAATCAATTCCGGACCCACCGGCACTTCCAGCACTTTGCCGCTCAAACGGACGGTAGCGCCGGCCTTTACCAGAACGTCTTCGCCCAGCAGCACCGCGCCGATTTCTTCCTCGCCCAAGTTAAACGCAAAGGCCGTGATTGCCTCGCCGTTCGTACCATCTATTTCTAGCATTTCGTTGTAGCCGCAGTTGCGCAGGCCGTAGACCCAGGCAATGCCGTCGCCGATGCGCGTAACGATGCCGACTTCTTCGATTTCCGGTCGTGCCTTAAGCTGAGCAATCGCCGCCCGAATGTCGTCAGATAGTGTCGTGATCGATAGTTCGCTCATCTATGATTCCTTATTCCTTTCCCTGAAATGCCAACGCCTTAAATTTCTGCAGTTTACCTCTGGTACTAAGATCCAGCCGGTGATCGGTAAACTCCAGCCGGACACCGCCGATAAGTGAAGGGTCGAGCTTGGACGTTACGATAATGCGTGCGGCGTGCGGAAATATTTTACGCACCTCTGCCTCGAGATCGGTTTTGACCGCTGCAGACAACTCGTGCGCGCTATAGGCCACAACCTCGACAATCCCGCGGTCGGCCCAGTCCTTTTGGACGTCCCGCAGCAGCGAGCTCAGCTCGCCAGTCCGTCCTTCGTCAAGCAAATAGGCAGCCAGCGACGTAACATCAGCGCTGCCGAAAGAACCGTCCAGCGTCTTCGCGGCAATGACGCTCGCCAGCTGTTTGCGCGGCGCTCTCATGCAGCAGTCCGCTCCCGGAGCGCTGCATCAATCAGTGCCGCATCTTTCCGGGCATCGACTTTTTCCTTGATCACGGCTTCGCTCACCTCAGACACCAGTCCGACAAGTTCGCGTTCCAGACGCTTACGTTCGCGCTGTGATTCGTGCTTGATTTGCTCTTTAGCGCTCTCCATAATCTCGTCGGCATGTCTGCGGGCCGTATCTTCGGCCGCCTGCACGGTTTGTTTGGCCTCGGTCTCGGCAGTAGCGACAATCCTGTCGGCCTGCGTCCGGGCTTTGTGCAGCTCCTGCGTAACCGACTCATCGAGTTTAGCTTTCTCGGCTTCCATCGTTTCGCCAAGCTTTAGGCCGTCTTCGATCCGCTGACGACGCTCGTCCAGGACTCTGAGGATCGGCTTGAAGGCCCACTGGCGCAGCACCAAAAAGGCGATAATAAACGTCACCAGCTGGATCAGGAAAGCTTGGCCGCTAATGCCGAGCGCCCCGAAGATGGAAGAATCATCGCCGAACCTAGTTACTAAACCAATCCACATCATTTATGCACACATCCTGGTTACTATTGTTAATCTCTTACGCTTGCAACTGCGCTATTATTATCTATTTGATAATAAACAGCGAAGCGAAGGTCAGCAGGGCAAACAGCTCGACGACGGCCACGAAAACCAGCGCCTGACCGAACGATTTTGCCGTCTCCGGGTTGCGGCCAACCGCCTGAAAATAATTGCTGCCGATCAGGCCGATCCCGATAGCCGGGCCAAAGAACCCGATCCCGATCATCAAGCCCTTGCCAAGAACGACTAAATTGACTACATCTGCCACGTACATCATACCAAGCTCCTCTTATTACTGTATTGAATAAACATATCCGCTACTCCTGTCCCAGCAGCGGGCTCGCGCCCATTGTTTCAGGAACAGTCGTCTCGGTCAAGTCACCATGCTCATCTTCGTGGCTTACATGGTTCGCCACTGCCGCTAAGTACATTATGCTCAGCGTCGAGAAAATGTAAGCCTGCAGCGCCCCCACGAACAATTCTACAAGGGTGAACGGCGCGGCCGTCAGTGGTGCGACAGTGTGGCCAAGGTAGGTAAAGACGGCTATGATGACCTCGCCGATGGCGACATTGAGGAACAGACGCAGCGACAGGCTGAATGCCCGCATAATATCGGTGACCATCTCCAGCAAGCCAATGATAAGATAGAGCGGGTTGAGGGGACTGCCGACAAAAAAGTGACGTAGGTATTTACCGACGCCACCAGCTTCGCGAGCCGACGAGGCGTAGACTACGGCCATTGTCACGACCGCCGCGGCCAACGTGCCATTATAATCGCCGGTAAAGGGCCGCAGCAGCGGTACGCCGTGCACGGTCAGCGCCTCGCCGACGCCAGGCAGCAAACCTAACCAGTTGTTGATAAGCAGGAAGAAGAACAGCGTTACGAAGTAGGGGATATAGCGGCGGGCCCGGCTTTTGTCCGTAAAGCCGGATTCCACAGTGCTGCCGATAAACTCGGCTCCCAGCTCAATAAATTGGATGAGCCCGCCTTTCGGGTGAACGGTGATGTGCCGGGCAACCCAGATAAGCACAACGATCATCAGGGTGATACAGATCCAGCCGAAAAACATAGAATTAGTAATGGTGACGCTGCCAAGGTGCAGCACGCCGCCCGGAGCGATGTGTACGGCCGGCCCTTCGTCGACAGCAAGCAGCGACAGGAACCTGCTCATGCCGTGCCTTTCGGCTTCGTATTGTTTGCGGTTGTCCGGCGCTCGGCTTCTTTGACGACGCGCCAGAGCACGGCGAACACGGCGGCAGCGGCTATAGCCAGCCCCGTAAACGTCAGCCACGGGGTGCTGTGAAGGCGGCCGTCCAGCATATACCCGCCGACAATCGGCACCAGCACAACCACCGCCAGTTGCCAGGACATACCCAGCGCCATGCTCACGAACATGGCTCGGTGGGCTGCCGCCTCATCTGGCGCAGTATGCGAATCTGTCGCGCCGCCACTAACAGAAGCAGCGTGCGGCATCGAAGTGGTCGCGTCGGTCTTTTTCTCCATTACCTGTATTGTACCAAATATCACCCCTGATGATCAAGATGTCCGCGAGAGAATTTGCAGATATACAAGTCATACTTTACAAAGTATAGTGATATGCTACACTAGAGGCATGGATACGAAACATATCACTGTTTATAGTGCAGACTGGTGCGCATTCTGCCATGCAGTCAAAGACTACTTCGACAAGCTCGGTATCAAATATGAAGTAAAAGATGTCGAGCATAACCAGCAGTACGCAATTGAGGCCGTACAAAAATCCCACCAGATGGGCATTCCGGTCGTAGATATAGACGGCACCATCATCGTGGGCTTTGACCGCCCGCGTATCGACGCCGCTCTAAAAGCGTAGCCAACTAACCTACAAGAAGCGGCGCAAAGCGTACTGCATTACATAATGAAGTACGCTTTGGTGCGATATACTACATACGATGAAGATATTGTGGGGTTGTTCTATATCAGCCAGAAGGACTATATAAACACATGACCTTTGAAGATTATAAGACCAAGGAGTCAGTCGTAGTGGTATATACCGGCGAGGGGAAGGGCAAGACCAGCGCGTCTTTGGGGCTGATGGCGCGGGCGCTCGGCAACCGCTGGAACGTGGCATTTATCCAGTTCATCAAATACTGGGGCGTCGGTGAACACGTATTCATCCGCGATATCCAAGGGCTCTATAAAGACCAGCTCCATTTCTACAAAGGCGGGCGGGGGTTTTACCAGGCGCCGAGCGACCTGAGCCCCGAGCAAATCACGCCCGAACAGCACCGGCAGGCCGCCTTAGACACCTATGCTGAAGCACTGCGTTGCGCGGCGAGCGGCGAATTCCAGCTGGTGATTTGTGACGAGATCAACAACGCCGTACACGACGGTCTTCTAACCGAAACACACCTGGAAGAGCTAATCCGCCGCCGAGATAGGGCAGCCAGTCTCTGTCTTACCGGGCGCAACTTCCCAGCCAGGCTTATTCCGCTTATAGATATCGCCACCGATATGACCAAGCTTAAACATCATTTTGATGATAAATACTTAGCCAACAAAGGCATTGATTTCTAGCCATAACTACTATTGGCAGTCTTGACATGGGAGTGCCAGTTTTCTATACTAAAAGCAGCGGGTAACCGCCTCTTATAGCATAACGTTAAAGGAGGTAACTATGGCAAATATAGTACGCTGGGACGATCCGTTTGCGGGGCTTACCAGCTTGCACGGCCAGCTCGACGATATGTTCAATAATTTCTTCACCGGTCTGCCGGCTGTGCAAATGCCGCAAGCTGCCATGCCAGCCATGGATATTTATAACGAAGACGACAAAGCGCTGGTTGCCGAGGTACAAGTGCCCGGATTCAAAAAGGACGACGTAGATGTAAGCGTTCATAACGGAGTCTTGGAGATCAAGGGCGAGAAGCACGAAAAAGAGGAAGACAAGCAAGGCAAAAACCGCAGCTACATGCTCCGCGAGAGCCATGCCAGCTTCTACAGGCGTTTGCGTCTGCCCGAATACGCCGACGAAGAGCACGTGGACGCCAAGTTTGACGGCGGCGTGCTGAAGGTGACTATACCCTTCAAAGATCTGCCAAAGCCCAAGAAAGTCGCTATCACCGAAGGCAAGAAGTAAGCGACAGTCTGCCATCGAACAGGCGCTCGGGTCAAAACCGAGCGCCTGTTTTTGTATGCAGGACGTTATACTAGGTATAATTAGCATAAGTAGTAACCGCATGAAAAAACAACGTATCCGGGCGCGACCAAAACGGCAAGCAAGCAAGGCAATGCCGCACCCCGTCCGTTGGCTGCGGCAACAGGCCGTAGACTACTGGACGGGCGGCTGGTGGCACAAAGCAGTCATTGTACTATTCCTTATGATTGGCCTAACCGTTGGTACGATGTATGGCATCGCCCGTTGGTATATTTGGCAAGAGCGCGGCAAACCCCTGGAGCTGGGGATCACGTTCGTAGCCGACTACGCTTCAGCCCTCGGCCTTAACCCGCATCAAACCCTCACAGCCATGCTGGGTGACCTGGGCGTCCGGCATATCCGATTAGTCAGTCATTGGGACGACATCGAACCCCGTCCAGGAAAATATAACTTTTCGGAGCTGGACTGGGAATTTCGCGCCGCCAACGCCGCGCACGCTACGGTCACACTCAGCATCGGCCTGCGGCAACCGCGCTGGCCGGAGTGCCATCCGCCGGCTTGGGTTGATACCAGGCAACCGGTCGCTGTTTGGCAGCCGCAGGTGGAACAATTCATGGCTGCCGTCATCAACCGCTACAAAACCAATCCGGCACTGCGCAGTTACCAACTGGAAAACGAATATTTCCTGAAAGCGTTTGGCTTGTGTACCGATTTCAGCCGTGACCGTCTGGTGAGCGAATACAACCTGGCCAAGCAGCTAGACCCGCAGCATCCCGTAATCGTCGCGCGCAGCAACAACGCCATCGGCACGCCCATCGGCCAACCTACACCGGACGAATACGGCTTCTCGGTTTACAAGCGGGTATGGGACAAAACAATCACGCATCGCTACTTGGAGTATCCGTTCCCGGCTTGGTATTACGCGTTCCTGGCAGGTACCGAAAAAATTATGACCGGCCGCGACACGATGATTCATGAGCTCCAGGCCGAGCCGTGGCCGCCCAACGACCAATGGATTGGCGACGCATCCGTAGCCGAGCAAGACAAGTCCATGAACGCCGACATCCTAAAGCGGCGCATCCGCTACGGCGAAGCCACCGGCATGAAGCAAATCTACCTCTGGGGAGCCGAGTGGTGGTACTGGCGCCTGGTAAAAGCCCACGACCCCAGTTTGTGGAATGCTGCCAAGCAGGCATTCCAGACGACAAATTAGCGGAGCCTACTTTGGGCAACGTTAGAGCCAAGTCAACCCATACTTGAGCCACGCAGCAACAACCTAGGGACCAACCGAAGCCTGGGCTTACTGGATGCGAAGCGCGGCTTTTTTTGCAGGGGAATATGCAAACGTGTGATGGCTGGCTTACAATAGGGGTCAGTATGAAGAAAAAACGGCCGAACACACGGCAGATCAGCAACCGGCGGGCGCGGTACGATTACCAGCTGGGCGACAGCCTGGTGGCCGGGCTGGAGCTGAAAGGCAGCGAGGTACGGTCGTTGCGGCTGGGACATGGACATTTGCGCGGGGCATACGTAACGGTTAAGGACGGTGAATTGTGGCTCATCAATGCCACCATCACCGGCTCTAACGGCAACGCTATACCGGAATACGATCAAACCCGCGCCCGCAAGGTACTAGCCAAGCATAGGGAGATAAACGCGCTGCTGGAAGCCAAACAGCAGGGACAGACCATCGTGCCGCTGGAAATACTCACCGGCGGGCGCTACATCAAGCTGCGCCTGGCCGTCGGCCGCGGCAAAAAACTATACGACAAGCGGGAAGCTATCAAGAAGCGTGACCTAGAACGTCAGAACAGAACTTTCGGCTTGCGCTAGCGCGGACGCGGGCTAAGGAGTGCTCGTTTGACACCGATCTGGCGGCAGAGTATGCTTGAGATACACTATATGTGAGAGGGACCTCTGTTGAAAAAAATGCGGATCGCGTTGCTTGCTCCTTTTGAGGAACCGGTGCCGCCGCTCAAGTACGGCGGCACCGAACGAATCGTCTATAGTCTTGCCGAAGAATTGGTAAAGCTCGGCCATGACGTTACGTTGCTTGCCAGCGGTGACTCGCAAACTTCCGCCCGCCTTATCGCCTGTGTCGAAACTTCGCTCCGTCCATTTCTAGAGAAAAACCAGCGTGCCTGGATGTACCTGCAATGGCAAGGCCTCCACCGCGCGCTACACTTTATCCGCAACCGGCGTTTCGACATCATCCACAACCACGGCGACTGGCCGTTTTTGATTGCCGGGGCGTTTACCCACGTGCCAATCCTGACCACAATACACAACCCGGTGCAGTACAAGTACGGCGTAAAAGAAGTCTACCAACGCTACCCGTACGTCAGCATCAGCGACGCCGAACGCGCTTATATGCCCGACCTCAACTACGTCGCTACCGTCCACCACGGCATTGATATAGACAACTTCGATTACAACGATAAGCCGGGCGACTACCTGGCATTCCTGGGGCGCATCGATCCGGACAAGGGCCTGGAAGAAGCCATCGAGATTACTAAACGTACCAACAGCAAACTGATCATTGCGGCCAAAATTGACGCACCGATGCGGCCGTACTACCGCAACAAAATCAAGCCGCTCATTGACGGCAAACAAATCATATTCGTGGGCGAGGTAGCGCACGCCGCAAAAGCCGTGCTGCTCAAGAATGCCCGGGCGTTGTTGTCGCCAATCCAGTGGGATGAGCCCTTCGGTCTGGCCAACGTCGAAGCCATGGCTTGCGGTACGCCGGTAATAGCCACACCCCGCGGAGCGCTGCCCGAAGTTATTATTCATGGAAAAACCGGCTATCTGTGCAACACGGTTGACGAAATGGTCGCCCGCGTTGCCGACATCCCCGATATCAAACGCCGCGCCTGCCGCATACACGTGGAACGCCATTTCACCAGTGCCGGCATGGCCAGAAAGTACGTGAGCGTCTACGAAAAGGTTACCCGCGACCATCACACCCGCATGTTCCAGCACCTTAAAACAGTAAAATCGCTGTTACTATCATAATTCGAATCGTAAGAGAGAAGGTACTATGCAACAAGGCGTCTGGAATAAATTATGAAAGTCGCCATGATAGCGCCGCCATGGCTGCCCATTCCCCCCGAGGGCTACGGCGGGATCGAAAATGTCCTGGCGGTACTCATCCCTGCGCTGCTGAGGCAGGGTGTTGAGGTTGAGCTGTTCACCGTCAACGAGACGACCATTCCCGCAACCAAGAAGCATTATCTGTACGAAAAAGGGCAATACGAGTTTATCCATCTCCCAATGTACGAAGCTGTACCGATACCGATGGCCCACACGCTCTTTGCCTTCGCAGCCATAAAGGCTGCCGGCGATTTTGACATCATTCACTCGCATAACGGCTTCGTCGACCTGTTGCCGGCAGCGTTTGCCGAGTCGTTGCCGCCGATATTACACACCCTGCATGGCCCGCCGTTCAGCTCGGACGACCGGCTCGGTCCGGGCATCGTAGACAACCGGCCGATGTGGCGCCAGCTCGGCAAAGCCATGTCCGACAGCCTGCACATCGTCGGAATCTCAGCATCCCTAACCGCGCGTGCCCCCCGGGAGCTCAATCGAATATTGATGAAGCCGGTCCACAACGGCGTCGACCCGGCAGCATTTCCGTTCGTGAGCGAGAAAAGCGATTACTTCGTGACACTGGCCCGCGCCCATCCCGACAAAGGGCAAGCCATCGCCGTACGGCTCTGCCGGAAGCACGGATATAAACTGCGCCTGGCAGGCGTCGTAGCCTCCATGACCAAGCCGCGGCAGGTGCTGATGGAGCTGGCCGATCCGCTCAGCCGATTCCGCAGCGTAACAGATTTCCGGTACTTCAGCGATTACATTTTCCCGTACCTAGATGAACATATCGAGTATGTTGGCGATGTAAGCGGGCAGTATAAGCTGGACTTCCTTGCGCGCGCCAAAGCCTTGCTGTTCCCGATCCAGTGGGATGAGCCCTTTGGCATGGCACCGATCGAGGCGCTGGCCTGCGGTACGCCGGTGGTGGCCATGGCACGGGGCGCCTTGCCAGAGATAATCCAGCACGGCGTGAACGGCTTTCTGGCCAATACAGAGGAAGAGTTTGAGGACTATATGCTGCGGGTTGGCGAGATCGATCCGGCCGCTTGCCGCCGGTCCGTAGAGGAAAAATTCTGTGCTAACCGTATGGCAAAAGAGTACCTTCAGCGCTACAAGAGTTTGCTCCGAAGCCGCAACCGCAAGCCGGAGACGCACCGCGTTTGATTAGGAAACCTGCTTGCAGGTGTCTCATTACCTAAATCGCTTATGGTAGCATAGTAGTAGTATGCATCCTCTGCACCATTGGCTTGGCGCCACCAAAGAACAGCGCCATACTGCTATTACCGAGCTATTTACGGAACGCTGGTCGCCCAAAAATGACTACGCGCAGCTTGTAAAAGTGCCCGGACACTGGGGTGTTTTCGCCAGTCTCGGACCGCATTACCATTACGCCATTTTCGGCCGCGACTGCATCGAGACCGCCGAAGATTTACTGGCGACCCATCCGGAGCTGGTGCACGATATCATCCTGACACTCTGTCGGCTCCAGGGCGTAGGACTGAGCACTATGAGCGAGGAAGAACCTGGCAAAATCCATCACGAGCACCGCGCGCTGCATCTGAACGGTTTTATCATACCGGAACACTCGCAGCAAATTTTGCACCAGCTGCAACGCACCTGGGGCGGGCAAGGCAGCGAGGAGATGACCTATTACGGCTCGCACGACGCGACGCCTTTGTTTATCCGCCTGGTCGGTGCCTACGCCGCGCGCTACGGCGACGACATTTTGGCAGAAACGTTCCGCAACAGGAATAACCATATCGCGACCGTCCGCGACAGCGTGCTGGCGGCGCTGGACTGGCTTACGGGGAAAATTATGGCGCACCCGCTCGGCCTCTTCGCGTATAAGCGCCTGAACCCAGACGGCATAGCCAACCAAGTCTGGAAAGACTCACCAACCTCGCATCTGCACTGCGACGGCTCGCTGCCTAACTTCGGCAACAGCATAGCTTCTGTCGAGCTACAAGGCTATGCCTACGACGCGCTGCGTACCGGCGCCGTCCTAGGCCTTGGCACACGCAAACTGCAGCTGCAATGGCAAGACCTGGCGCAGCACGTGCAACAGCAAACACTCAAGACGCTCTGGATGGATAGCGAACAATACTTCGCCCAGGGGCTCGACTTTGATGACAATCGCCAGCCGCGGCAGATCGCCACTATCACTTCTGACGCAGGTGCTCTGCTGGACAGCCAGCTTATCCACGATTTACCCGCCACCCACGCCAATCACTACATACAGGCAATCGCCAAGATGGTATATAGTCCCGAGCTGCTAACCGATGTCGGCATCCGCTGCCGAGCCGTACAGCATTGGGAGTTACTGGATTTTATCGATTATCACGGCGTGAACACGGTCTGGCCCAAAGAAACCTTCGACATAGCAAAGGGTTTGCGCCGCGCCGGGCTACACCACTTGGCCGCCGACCTGGAGCGCCGTATTGCAGTAAGTTTGGAGCAAGCCGCCGAATTCTTCGAGTTCTTCTATGTCAGCCGGGACGGCACCGTCTGGTACAACCGCCAGAAATCCCTGGCACACTTCGGCGCTGAATCGCGGGGGCATTTCGTTGCCGTACCAGAATCTGGCCAGGCCTGGACCATTGCCGCCGCCATCCACATCGCGTCTAGTCGGTCGCTGCATAAAAAACTCAGCTCGCCCCCAACTTCTTTGGAACACTCGCTTCTGGCCGACGGCTAGTGTTGTCACCTGGCGGTCGATTCGTTATAATGCACTCTGTTCTTATCCGGTTGCTAAGTGAAAAGAGCAGTCGGCGCGCGGATTCAGTCCACGTCGCACTTGATGGGAAAACCGTAGGTTTGTCCCGCGGTGTTATTCCGGGGTAGCTCAGCGGTAGAGCGGGGCGCTGTTAACGCCTAGGTCGCTGGTTCGAATCCAGTCCCCGGAGCCATGAAAAAACCGTCAGCTTTTGCTGGCGGTTTTTTCATCGTTGCTGGACTGGATGCGAACCTTCCGCCGGCTGGCGGATGGTTCGGCGGACGAGCAGCGCAGACGAGAACGTGCTTGCATGTTCTCGCCGAGCAGCACAGGGAGGAGTGCGAGATGCAGGCTCGCGCGATATCCAGCCCCCGGAGCGGGATCACATTTTGCCTATCTGTTATAGGACGGACCTCTAGGATCTCCCCTCTAGGATCTCTAGGATCTTCTAGGATCACTCTAGGATCAATAAAGCTGTAAAAGGACTTAAAAGTGACACCTTTTTACACCTGCCGCTGACACCAACTTAGGGTATACCTCAAGTAGGCGTATTATTCCGCCGAATGTGCTACTATCTTTTCTATGAAGGTACGTGTTACGGGAATACTCGTGCAGAATGATACTATACTACTCCTAAACCAGGATGTAGAAAGCTTGCGCTCATGGTCGCTGCCAGGCGGTACCGTGGAAGAAGGCGAAACGCTTGAACAGGCGCTTGTGCGAGAAATGCGCGAAGAGACCGGACTGGAAGTCAGTATAGGTGACTTTTTGTATATTTGCGACAATATATCAGAGCAGAAACACGTCATTCACCTTACATTTATTGTATCGCCAATTGGAGGTACGTTGGGCGAGATTGTTCATGGTCTTGATACAAATGTCATTCACGAAGTTGCGTTTATACCGGTCAGCCAGCTTAAAGCGCATGGTTTTTCGGATCGTTTCCAACAGCTGGTTAAGGAGGGGTTTCCTCATAGAGGAAGTTATCCCGGATCGAAGAGCGCTATAGGCCTATAGCCAGAATTCGGGAAGATTGACATATCGCGGTTCAGCGTGAGTAAACATGGCTGGTTTTCGCGCTTAACGTATCAGCTGGTCGATAATATATCGGTCTGCCCGCGCGGGCGCTAAATTGGTCCCTAGGAGTGTAAACCATCCATCAAATCGTTCTGCCAGCTCTGCCGGTGTTAGCATGCTGTTCTCGTCCTTAATAAGTCGTATGCCCGTACTACGCGAGCAGCCACTAATAGGACGCTCCCTGGAGTGAGTGTATGCCTCGGCTGTCGCGTCGCCATTCCAGGAAGACCCATACATATACCTTGACATTCTTGGGTTAACTGTACTGGCCGTACCATCCTGACACCATGAAGCAACATTTCCAATGAGGTCGTACATGGCCTGACTATTTGCGGGGAATTGACCTGCAGGGCTAGCATCTCCAACGTTGTGACCGACATTGATCTGCTTTGGATTGATGGTATCAATATGTTTCCGTGTAAGGGCGTCGATTTCCTGTCTTTGCGGGAGACGGCAACCATGATAACGAGCGTATGTTGCAGCACCGAGCCATGTCACCCAATACACAGGACTATTCTCATAACCAGGTGTAATATCGTATTTTCCCTGATTTGAATTAAACCAAATACGTCCACCACGCTCGGGTATCATGTTTTCATTTACAAATAGCTGTGTGCCATGAATAGTATTCGGAACGCCCTCCTGATACATTTTGTTCAGAAATTGCGCAAACTCAGTGTTTGAAACCGGCTGATTGAGCCATTCATTTTCCCCGTCCCTCACGTATTCCGGGGCGGGTTTCACGATTTCTTTTGGCTCTAAAGCCGTGGCTTTAGGAATTTTTCTACCATCTGCTTCGTAGCTATGACTACTCTCCAGAAGATACTGCACGTCTTCATATTGTGATGCTGAAAGCACGGTCAGTGAATCTGCAAGTAATCGGCGTACCTCCATCCTTACAGTGTGCAGATCATCTTTATCAAGATCCACTCCCAGACGAGTCTTGTGTTTTCGAGTATTGAAGTCGTGATCAGAACCTCCTTGGAATGCGTGAGACTCCTCTTCGGTTGGCATCGAAACGCCTTCAGCTATGAGAAACTGTCCAAGCCGTTTGAGTGTGATCGACCGATCCGTAACCGAATCCTCATATCGTACGATTAACTTATCGCGGCCATTAAGTGCAGTGCTAACGAGCAGGGCGTTAAGAACGACGAGCCGCGTGAGCTTTCGCAAAGAGCCTGGGTCATGCTCCCCGTTGAAGATAAAATCGTACTCAGCAAACCTCGGTTCCTTGGTCATTGCCTTGAGCTGGTTGTAGCGTTCTGCATAATTCCAGCGACGGAAAAGATCGCCACTAGCGAACGAACTCGCGATTCCAGCAGCTTCGCGCGCAAGTATGATTGCTTTGGAATCAGGAAAAAGATCGAGTAATGCCTTAGTAGCAAAAAATAGGTTCGTTTCTTTTATTACCTGTGGCGAGTCCCCATATTTTGTAGCAACATAGTTAACGAGCCAATACTGCTCGTAAGGATGCATACCTGATACAGGATATTCGTCAGCGCTTACTGGTCTCGGGGAAATAGTGGACATGGGATGGCTTGCATGTAGTTGCTGCCGAAACGGCTCGTTATGGGTGGCGAGCTTATTAGACACGCATTTCGCACTTTCACCCTCCCAACCGAGCTTCCAGCGCTAGCTGAATGCTCGGTTTTATAACCTCCCATTTTTGTTGGTACATGCTGGTTTGTATGCTGTTCGCTTGGTCACG
>JBGPNM010000029.1:0-14449 GCA_041487535.1 Candidatus Saccharimonadia bacterium | reverse complement strand
GTCGAAAAATAAGGGGGGGATTGCTTTGTTGGCTTGGCGATCGTGCTTGAGCCCTCCCGCAAAATAAATATCACGGCGCAAGTAGCTTGTGCGGGGTACAATGTAGGCATAAGCAAGGAGGGCGCAATGAGCGACGAAGAGAAAACGATGCGGAAGTCTTATGTCAAATACGTGAATAAGGGCGGCGGTAGTTCGGGGGCCGCGTACATCCTGGCTATGATCGGCGCAGCGGTGTATTACCTCCAGCAGGCATCAGGGCTGGGCGAGGGCGTGGTGGCGCTGCTTAAAGCGCTCGTCTGGCCGGCATTCCTGGTTTATAACGTGCTGCATTTTCTGCGGTAATATGGGGCACGAATGCTTTTCGTCTTACGCCGTATCCAGGTTATCCCAAGCCTGTTTTACCTCATTAGCTTTCTTTCTGGCGCGTACTAGTTTCATTTTTACTGCCGGCACCGTAGTCTTGAGTCTCTTCGCGATTTCTTCGCAAGTGAGCCCATCGCGTACCTGAAGAAGTAGATATGTCCTATACCTGTCAGGCATGTTGTTCAATATGTAAGTAAGCTCCTCGCCGTCGGCGACTCGCTGCTCGAAGACGTTGCTAGCTGGGTCGGGCAGCACCTCCGCGTATTCCATCTGACGAGGATTTACCACAGGCGTGTTGATAAACCCCCCATCGTCGTTTGGCGGGGGGACGGACAAGGAGCAGAAAGCAATGCGATTCCGTTTACGCAACTCATCAATAGCTGTATTTCTGGCTATACGGTATAACCAGGCAGAGAGCCATCCGTCTGAGATAACGGTCGGTAGTCGGGGTGAGCGCCACGCCTTAATAAGGGTGATCTGCGTCAGGTCATTGGCTTGTTCCTCATCGCCGATCAGGTGCGAAATAAATCGATAGAGTGGCTCCTCAAACTCCTCGACAATGGCTGTGAAGCTCTGCTCATCGACATAATCTATTGCCATCGAGATCGGTAGCTCGGGGATTGAACCAGCTCCCACTGTACAGTCTGGCAGTTCATCGGTGGCCATGATGCCGTCCATCTGGTCCGCCTGTCGATCGTCGTCCGGAACAGTAACCGTCAATCGCTCGCCAGATGCAACACTATGTCCGGTTGCGAGCGCGCCAACAGCATTCGGTAGTCCGGGGTTTAGCGGATGGGACAGCTGCTCGGTGCCTACGTACGTCATGTACTAATGTACTCCTGCCACTGTGTTTCTACCTGTACATTATCATCTTTTGTAGTAGCTCGCAAGCTGTGTTTGCAGGCGCCGTACAGGTTTACGCACTTCGCCGGCAGGAACGCCAGAAACCTCGGTGAAGCCACTTGTACTTTGAGCTATAATAGTAAGTATAAACGGCGAACTGTCGGAGGAGGTACGTGATGAACAAGACAAAACTACTGCTTGTAGGGTTGCTTGTAGCGCTGCCTCTCGTCGGATGGGCGGCGATGGTGCATGCCGAGGGCTTTAGGTCGGGCAATGATGTAACTGTCGCGCCCGGCGAAACGGTGGACAAGACGCTCTATGCGGCCGGCCGGACTATAGATATTGCCGGCACGGTGCAGGGTGACCTTATCTGCGCTGGCCAAAGTGTGAGCGTGACCGGGTCGGTTATGGGCGATGTGATTTGCGCCGCCCAGGATATTCACATCTCGGGCACCGTTACGGGAGATGTGCGGGTAGCGGGCCAAAGCGTAAACCTGGACGGAACCATCCAAGGCAGTTTGAGTGCGGCGGGCCAAGATGTTACCGTGGGTTCGGGGGGCAAAATTGCCCGCGACGCCTCAGTCGCCGGCCAAAGCATGGTCATAAATGGCATGGTCGGGCGTGATCTTATGGCTGGATCCCAGAACGTGACAATCAACGGTACGGTTGGCCGGAATGTCCAGTCGGCCAACCAGTCGTTGTCGCTCGGCAACGGCGCACATGTTGGCGGTGATATCACCTATACGAGCACCAACCTGTTGGCGCGTGACAGTGGAGCCACTGTAAGCGGGCGGATAACCCGGCAGGCTCCGCCAAAGCAGGAACGAAGCGCCGTTCGCCTCGGGGCGTTTGTCCGCGGCAGCGTGGCGTTTGCGTTCTATCTGTTTGCGGCGTTGCTAGTAACCACGTTGGTGCTCGTGCTGCTTGTGCCGCGGACGTTCCAGACAGCCACCGAGACAGCGATGAGCCATCCGTGGCTGACGCTGCTTACTGGTTTTATCGCCAGCATGGTTGTTCCGGTAGCGGTTATTGTGCTGATGATTACGGTAATCGGCATCCCCCTCGCTATCTTGCTGCTGCTGGCCTGGTTTGTCGTTCTGTTCCTGGCTGCGCCGTTCGCCGCCTACTATCTGGGGCGTTTGCTGCTGGGCAGAACCGAGAATAATGCGTTATTGATCATGCTGCTCGGCGCCAGCGTGCTGCTGGTTTGCTACTTCATCCCGTCTATCGGCGCGCTTGTATCGCTCGCTGTGCTTTGGTTCGGAACCGGCATAATCGTGCTGCAAGTACGGCGCCTGCCGAAACCGCGGTATATGTCCATCGAACCCGCGAGGCATGGTTGACCTAAAGTCTTTGGCGTAAGGCCCCGTTAGTTGTTTACATAGGACCATCGTCAATTTAAAATGGCACCCTATTCTCGTGACTGTCTTTTTATCCGAGCGTCTTTTAGTGCTTCGTACGCCGCAACGACGCCGGTCAATCTACCTACGTCCTCGGAGGAGTCGTTATGGTATCTTGCTTGTGCAACACATACTCTTCCGAGAGTTTCAACAATTGTTAAAGCTTCAATTGTGTCTTTTCCTTCGTTTACGCCGTGCTCAAGAACTTTATTTAATCGAGGAACAATATTATAAGGGGTTACGGGTGTGTAATCTTGGACTAACAATTCCGTAGTTTGTGCAAATGCTATTTCGTAGGGGGTGGGCTTGGTGAGTTCTTCTTGGTTTGCCATGTCAACTATCTTCCTTGTTCAAGTAAAGCTTATTATAGAACTACTATTAAAAATAGTCAAATCCAATATCGTTTAGGTTGTAGCTAACCGTGTCTACCTTGCGTATGCTAGGATGGTAAGTATTCTATGAACCACCTAGTGCGTAGCTTTGTTTTGCCTGCTGCGCTTACTGCGTTGGCCTTTGCATATGTGCTGAGCGCTCTTGGGCGGAACGCGACCGTTATTTTTCTGATCCTGGCAGTCATAGAGCTGGCATTTAGCTTTGATAATGCTGTTATTAACGCCAAAGTACTGGAGCTGCTGAGCCGGCGGTGGCAAAAGTTGTTTTTGAGCCTGGGCATCGTTATTGCTATCTTCGGCGTGCGGCTGCTGCTGCCGTTGGTTATAGTTGGGTGGAGCGCACACTTGCCGCTAGGCGGTGTAGCTGACTTGGCGTTGCATCATCCGCACGTCTATGCCGAAAAGCTGGCGCTGGCGCACCCTACCATTATGGCCTTTGGTGGCGCCTTCCTGCTGATGCTAACCCTCCATTTCTTCATGTCGGAACGGGATATCAAATGGCTGCAAGTTATCGAGCGCCCGCTCAGCCGGTTTGCCAACTGGTGGCTGCCGTTAGTGCTGGCGTTTGCTGTGGTGGTTTGCCTGTCGCTGCTGCCCCAGAATACGCACGGCCGCACGACGTTTGTGGCTGGGACCGCGGGGTTGCTGATCTATGCAGGCATAAACGGTCTGATAGAACTTATGGGCAATTTCTTTGGCAACCGTGCGGTGGTCAAGCGTGTCGGCTGGGCGGCTTTCGCTACCTTCATGTACCTGGAGCTACTCGATGCCAGTCTGTCGTTCGATGGCGTCATCGGCGCCTTCGCCATTACCAATGCGGTAGTGCTGATTGCCCTGGGCTTGGGCGTGGGTGCGGTATGGGTGCGCTCGCTGACGGTCTATATGGTTCGCCGCCGGACGCTCGAAGTATACCGGTATCTGGAGCATGGCGCACACTACGCCATTGGCATCCTGGCGGTGACCATGCTGCTAGGCACTTTTATAGAGGTGCCCAATTTTCTGACAGGCTTTCTGTGTCTGGGCATCATAGCCGCCGCTATCGTAACGTCACGGCAGGCGCTGGAAGCGAAATAAGCAATGCACAGCGGGGATCAACTGTTGTGAATTTTAGAGCTTGCGCATAGTTGCATATAGGCATAAGCTTGATTCAGGAAGTGTGAGGCTTCCTATTTGACCCGGGTTCGTCCCGGGTCACTAGGTTGTAAGGGGTATACTCACGCGTAATCTGATAAGATAAACATATGCTGGAACTATTGCTAGGGTTGGGGGTTTTTAATCTAGCCGCCTTATTGTTTGTATTATTTCGGCCGGCCAAAACCGGGCTGGACGGACAGATGCGGCAGGAGTTCGCCCAGAACCGCAAGGAGTTTACCGAGGCCAACAAAGAGCTGCGGGTAGAACTTACCGGCCGCGTCGAGCAATTGCGCGACAAAAATGATGAGAAGCTGGAACAGATCCGCAAAACCGTCGAGGGGCGGCTGGAAAGCCTGCAGAAAGACAACGCCGAAAAGCTGGAAAAAATGCGTCTGACGGTTGACGAAAAATTGCAAAGCACGCTGGAAAAGCGCATCGGCGACAGCTTCAAACTGGTGAGCGAGCGGCTGGAACAAGTACAGCGGGGCCTGGGCGAAATGCAGGGGCTGGCCAGCGACGTCAGCGACTTCAAGCGGGTACTTACCAACGTGAAGACGCGCGGAACCTGGGGCGAGGTGCAGCTGGAAAGCCTGCTGGAGCAGGTGTTTATAAAAGACCATTACGAAAAGCAGGTCACGCTGGCGGCCGGCAGCCGCGACGCTGTGGATTTTGCCATCAAACTGCCGGATAAAAGCTCAAAGCACGGCTTCATCTATTTACCCATAGACGCTAAGTTTCCGCTGGAAGACTACCAGCGGTTGGTGGCGGCCGAGGAAAAAGGAGATATAGAGCAGGTTGAGCTGGCAGGCAAAGCGCTGACCGCTCGCATTAAGCTGGAGGCAAAATCCATCAAAGAAAAGTATATTCTGCCGCCGTCCACAACCGATTTCGCCGTGTTGTACGTGCCGACGGAAGGGCTGTACGCGGAAGTGCTGCGATCGCCGGGCTTATTTGAGCTGCTGCAGTCGACGTACCGCGTGACCGTGGCCGGGCCGACCACCATCGCGGCCATCCTTTCCAGTTACCAGCTGGGTTTCCGCACCCTGGCGATTGCCGAGCATACGTCACATGTATGGGAGCTGCTGACCACCATAAAGGGCGAATTCGGCAAGTTTGGCGACCTGCTGGACAAAACGCGCGAAAAGCTGGTGCAGGCAACTAATACGATTGATTCGGCCTCCCGCAAATCCCGTACCCTCGAGAGTAAGCTCGATAAAGCGCAGCGGCTGGCCGATAAGGTGACTGAGTCTGGCGCATCTGTCGAACAAGTGCTGCTAGAGGAGCCGAACGCAGATGAGTAAAGGAGATCCATGGACGATCATAGCATATACGCAAATCGTTCTTGACACTGTGCGAGTATGTCTTTCACAATGGACAATAACATAAGCATTAAGCAGCATGGCAATAAGATACCCCAAATTGAAACACGATAGCAGCGAAGCGTCCCGAAGGCTTGTGGGCTACGTTTTCCGCAAATTTACGACCATCGCCGATCGCCGTAAGCCGCTTATGCCGGTGTTGCTCGTGAGTTTCGCCGTCTATTTGCTTATCGGCATCGTTCTTATCCATAACCACAGTAACAACCGGCCGAGCTCCGCCCTCAGCAGCGATTCCGCCCGGCTCGAAGCCGAAAACGGCAGCCTGACAGGGCCGGTAACGACTGGGTATAATCCCAGCGCGTCAGGCACCAGCACCACGGCCAATTATGTTCAGTTCGGCAGCGCAACCGGGTCCGGCTCAAATACCACGTTTAGCCCGGCAACTATTCCGTTCTCTAACACGGAAATTGGAAATCCCATGCGCGGACCGGAGTATTACAACGGCGAATCGCCGCCGCCTAATTTTCCGCTGGTGCAATATTCTCACCGCTGGTGTTGGAGCAGTATCGAAACCTCACAAGGAGTATATAACTTTTCGCTGATCGACAATTTGGCCGCAACCGCACAAACAAATGGCGGCTCGTTCGGCTGGCGTATCATGCCGGAAAATGACTTTAACTCAACGGCATGTTTGCCTTCGTACTTAAGTACGGTCGTTGGCGGCGGAACAAACGTTGACTTCAATAACCCGTATTATCTCCAAAGAGTTCAAGCAATGCTTGACGCACTCTCACAGCGCTACGCCAACGATCCCCGTATCGATTTACTCGATATGAGTTATGAAGGTTGCTACGGTGAATGGAATACCTCGTGCGGCGGGGCGGACATGACTGCCGCAAACAGGCAGGCGCTCATTGATATGCAGTTCGCGGCATTTCCCAATAAGCGTTTTCTGATGTTAACCAATTACCAGGACTCGCTCAATTATGCCCTGCAGGCCCAGCGCTCGAAGCCGACCGGCGTCCGGATTGACTGCCTTGGCTATGCGGCTCTTGGCGGGGCGCGGACAGATTTGGATAATAATCCCCTTGAGCATAACCGCTGGACGACTTCACCTCTGTACTTTGAATATTGCAACAACCCCGACTTTCAACTATCGCAGCAAGACATTGTTGCTTATCACGCCTCCCTGATTGGCGATGGGGAAGGCAACATTCAGTCATTCAGCAATTACAGTACGACCGATCAGAATCTAATGCTGCTAAACTACAAATCATCAGGCTACCGTTTTGAGGTTAATAATTTGACCATTCCGGCTACGCTTATTCCGGGACAATCTTTTGCGGTTACCGGCCAGTGGACAAATGTCAACTACGCGCCGGCCTATATTCCGTGGAATGTCATGGTACAGCTCAGAGATGGTTCGGGCAATATTGCATGGCAGGGCAAGTCGAGCCTTGACTTGCAAGTACCGTTTACCGCAGCTTCAACAGGAAACGATGCAAAAACGGTGCCGGATACATTCACCCTGCCTAGTACCGTCCCAAGCGGCGCGTACACCGTTTCGGTGCAAATCCTTGACCCAAATTCGTACTATAAGCCGCTTGCGCTTGCCAATACCGGCAGGCTGGCTGACGGGAGCTATCCGTTAGGGACTATTAACGTCGGCGCCGTACAAGCTTGTACGGCAATCCCACCCGGCGGCGCCGGCCAATCCACCGCCACCCTTACCATCCCCTCCACCGGCACCTACTCCCTGTGGTCCCGCCTGATGGTCCCGTCATCCTCAGCCAACTCCTACTACCTCCAGATCGACAACGGCTGTCCGTACCAAGTAAGCGATACCACTAGTACTAATACCTGGGATTGGGTACTACCACAAGGCAGTAGTACTACCCAGTCATTGTCAGCCGGCAGTCATACCATTACCCTCATTGGCAACCAGGCCGGGGTGAAGGTTGATGAAGTATTACTCTCCCAGACCTGTACGCCGACCGGAACGGGGGATGGGTGTTTTAGTACGGCAATACCCACCGTCACCCTGGTTGCTTCGCCGGCCAGCATCACGAGCGGTGCCAGTTCGACCCTGACCTGGAGCAGTACCAACGCGACCTCGTGCAGCGCCAGCGGCGGCTGGAGCGGCAGTAAAGCAACCAGCGGCAGCCAATCCGTCTCACCGACCGCCACTACCACCTATACCTTGAGCTGTACGGGGGCGGGGGGGAGCGGTAGTGCTAGTGCGGTGGTGACGGTGGGAGCGGCGAAGACAGGAGACATCAACGGCGATGGCAACGTGGATATCTTTGACCTGTCAATCCTCCTTTCCCATTACGGTACAAATTATGCTGCCGCTGACCTGAACCACGATGGCACGGTCAGCGTGCTCGACCTGTCAATCCTCCTGAGCAATTACGGGACGTAGCCTATTTCTGGCGAGTTTGGCAATCTCCTGGAAAACGCGCGAAAAGCTTATGCAGGCAACTAAATACAATCGACACCCCGGCCGCGACCGAAAACCACGCCTTCGGGCTACTGGAAGGCATAGACGGCTCGCAAGAGTCTGACGTATAGCTTTTGGTGTGTTATAATCCCAACAATTATGAGCTACAGCAATTTGGTGGCAGAGCTGCTTCTGATTCGTCATCCCGACACCTACCCCGAGACGAATGGTGTGACCGGACAGCCTGCGGTCAGCAAACCGAACATTGTGCTACACCCGGACGTTGGACTTCAAATGGTCGACTTTTTCCGTCAGGCCAACCGGAATGCGCTAGATACATACGAGCAATATACTCCTGACCATCTTCGTCATATTGACCGTGCATTTTCGAGTCCGAGGATCAGAGCGCTGATGGCTTGGGCTGACATCCTGCCGCTCGTTGACGGCGTGACCAACAATAATCGTCGGTTACTATCGCAACAAGAAGTCCGCTGGTGGCTGGAAGAGCGCTTCGCAGCTAAGTTGCATCAGGAAGGCCTGTCCACCTGGCAAAGTGAGGTGGAGAGAATCAAACAACGCAAAGAACCGTGGGCCGTATATACGGCAATAGTGACTATTGAGGAAGAGATCAGGCGCGAGCAATTCGGCATGCTTGCGGGCATCAAGGTGGATGACCGGCTTAGAGACATTTCTGGCAGCGAGGTTGCTCACGCCGGCATGAATCGAAAAGCGTACGAGCAACTTATCAACGAACGTGAAATAACGGCGGCTAATTGGTTCGGATTACACAACTTCTTAGGCCAGGCGATGGTGCCGAGCGGCAGGCAACGAGACCTCGCGCGCCCGATGAGGGCAGTCGCCATAACGCACGGGACGAATGTAGTGGTCGCGGAGACACTGTTGAGAAACGGCGGACGTGAGGAAACGGCGGTTGGCCGAACATATGCACAGATAAAGAGCGCTTATGGCTCGATCCCTCACGGCAGCGGGCTGCAGGTATTTAAATACGGTGACGGACGCACCGAGGTTAATAGGATCTATACATCAACGCATGTTGTGCGCGAGCGAGGCGTGCAGCCGCCGGAACCGACGTATCTGGATGCCGCAACTATCAATGATTTTTGGAGAAATTGAGTTATTGCTGGAACGGGCAAGGCTTAATGTCGTGGTTCCCTCACGAAACTGATAAATTTAGGAAAGAGGTGACAGACAGCCGCCGGCGCCCGGTTTTCCGTCCGCAGCCATGCTGGATTTTGTGTGGCATGAGTAAGCTACGAGGTTGCACCCGTTAGGTGTTCCTTAACAGGTCAATCGTCAGAGCGGCCGTCCATGAGAAATCCGGAGTCCCCAGGGGAGTGGCGGTAAGCGGGTCGAAGTACTCATAGCAGCCGCCTTTTGTTACCATTTCCAGCGTACTTTCCCGCATGGCGGCGGCGTGGTCATGAAAGCCGTAGCGTTTAAGCCCATCAATAATCAGCCAATTTATATTGACCCACGATGGCCCTTGCCAGTAACAGATGGGGTTGAACCAGGCGGAATTAGTGGGCGCGCTCGGCGCCGGGTAGGCAGTGCCGAATAATTGCTCGCTCTCCAGCAACTTAACCAGCTTCTGGGCGCGTTCCTGGGTGATGGAACCTGCATACAGCGGCAGCAGAGTAGCTACCGATGATTGCTTTAACAACCGGTGCGTCACAAAATGGCGTGAGTAGTATTGCTCGGCGTATGGATCCCAGAGCTTCTCCAGAGCTTTTTCGGTCAGAAGCATATGCTTGTCGAGTTCCTCCGGCAGATTCTCGTGCAAAGATTTGGCGATTTCTCTCAGCCGCGTGTTGGCGCGGACCAATATTGCGTTGAACGCCAGGTCTTCAATGGCGAAGAGTGTATGGTTGAGTATCTTATTAATATCGTATGACTTGCGCCGCAGCCGCAATTGGGTATCATAAAGTGCTAACGCCTCCACGTTGCTCAAACGCTGGGCGGTCGGTACATAGCGTGTGTCGCTGCGGAACAGGCTGAAGGTGCCGTCAAAGTGCAGTTGCTTCATCAGCCTGATCCACCACGGCAGTAGATGCTGGCTGAGTTCCTCCATCCACGGCGGAGTGTTGTCCATGCCCGATTCCCAGGGGTGAATAAGCAGCGCCAAACCTTCGCCGTGCGGATCGCGCTCGTTGTAAATCCATTGGTGATAGGCAAGCAGTTTGGGCCAGATCAGCCGGTACCAGCTGCGTCGTTCGGTCAGCGGCAGTTTACGCCCGACGCGGTAGACGGCTTCGGCCAGCATCGGCGGCTGGGTAATGCCGCTGGTAGAAACGTCGTCGGGTGACTGCGGGCTGAGCCAGCTTTGCCATACGCCGTGGTGCACCGCCTGCTTCTTGCCGGGTGTGAAAATAATGTGCGGCAGCATGCCGTTCTTCCACTGCCCCCGCACCAGGCTCATGAGTTCGGTTTTTGCCCGCTCCACATCGTAATGCCGTTGGCCTATGGCGATGAAGCAACTATCCCACAGCCACTGGTGCGGGTATATGCCGTGCGCCGGAATGGTAAAGTTGCCCTGGTCATTCCCCTCAAGCACGGCTTTAGCCGATTGGAACAGTTCGTCACTGTTGTTCATGAGCTTCAGTATACCGTAAGCCGGATGGTTTCGGCCAACGTCAGCAGGACCTATGCGGCGTACGCTTTGGAAACTGGCGCGAAGATCCGCTGCTCGTTGTGCTCACCGATGGGTATAGGATATGAGCCCGTAAAGCAAGATAGCTCCAGGGCGCCGGCGTCTTGGCCGGTGACGCGTTGAATAGTGGCAGTCATGCCATCTAGCGACAAGAAGCCTAACGCTTGGCAGCCGATTTCGTCACGCATTTGTTTGATGGACCGGTGAGCGGCGGCAAGCTCTCTTTGCTCCGGCGTATCTATGCCATAAAAATTGGGGAAACGAATAGGCGGGGAACCGACCAGTACGACTACCGAACGCGCGCCAGCATCGTACAGCCGTCGAGTAATATAGCCGGCCGTGGTCATGCGTACGATTGAATCGTCAATCAAGACGATATCCCTGCCGGTTATCGCAGCTTCGTCGAATACGTACTTCCTATTGCGCAACGCTTCGCGCTCTTTCTGTGTCGGTTGCATGAAGCTTCGGCCCGCTTGCGGATTTTTGTGTATCACCTCTTGATGCTCTAGGCCCCGGGCATCGGCGAAGCCCTGGGCGAACGGCCAGGCGGATGCCGGTACGCCAACAACCAGGCTACCCTCAGGCGCCATATGGCCGTACTCGACGGCCAACTGCTTACCTAGCTCATGTCGCACCATTCCGACCGGCTGACCAAACATCTCACTGTCCGGACGGGCAAAGTATATAAGCTCAAACGCATCAAATGCCGGAGTTCGTTTGGCTAATTCGTAGGACTGAAGCCCATTTTCATTGATAACTACTAGCTCGCCAGGTTGGACGTCGCGCAGATAGGCCGCCTTTGCTGCTGCAAGTCCGCAGGTCTCAGACGCGAATATGTAGGCCCCGCCGGGAGTCGTGCCGAGTACGAGCGGCCTGACGCCGTACCGATCGCGAAAGGCTGCAAGCTCGGGTGCCCGACCGTCACTTTTACTCAGTGCAACGCACGAGAATGCGCCAGTGAGCATCGGGAAGATTTCGTTAATGGCTTCCGGCAGGCGTGCTCCTAGGTGCACTAGTTCACCGATTGCGTAGCCCATTCGCTCCGAATCATTCAGCGTCTCATACGGTACGTTGTAGCGGTATAGGAATTTGTTGAGCCGGTCGGTATCGGGCAGTGTGCCGTTATGGGCAAGCAATACGTTATGCCGCTCGACGGGCTGAAAGTGAGCATCTACTGGCCCGAATGTGGCATAGCGGTCATGGCCGACTATTGCGGTGAGACCAAGCCGGAGTAGACGCTCAGTAACCTCATCCGTATATACCTCGCTTGCGTCGCCAGGGGTGCGCTCTAAGTGCAACGTGTCGGCTGCTGCATATCCGCCTAAGCCGGTGGCACCGGCCCCACGGTGACTCTGGGCACTAAGAGCAGCCGCGCCAAGCCCGGCAGCCCTCTCGTCATACGCCACGCCTACTACCGCGCATTTTTCATGCAGCTCGTATGCCATTTATACTGATGATAGCAGGTTTGTTCGCGGACCGGGGGATGGCTTTACGCTAACGTATAATCCCAGCCGTCCTGGTAGGCATGGGTGTTGCGCCAATCTTCGGCGATAGCTTGCGGCCATGACTTGCCTGTAATAATGACGTCCAAGGCTAGTTGCGGCCCCTGATGGGCGACGAGGGCGACGCGCTTATTGTCGTATTTTTGGCGCAGGTCGTCGCACAGGGAGCGAAGCCGCACTTCGACGTCACGGTAACTTTCCCCATTCGGAAACGGCGTGTCGATAAAGTCTTCCATATGCGCCTTAAACAATTTCGTGGGTTTGCCGTTGTTGTCGCCGTAATTGGCCTCCCGCAAGCGGAAGTCGGTAGTGACCTCGTGGCCTTTGAAGGCTGTCCTGGCTGTATCGATGGCTCGCTGCAGGTCGGACGCTATGACTACGTCGAAATGCCGTCTGGCGATTTGTTGACCCAATTCTTCCGCTTGCGTGCGTCCTTTTTCGGACAGTTCACCCGGCAGCCAGCCGGTGGCAAGACCTTGCTCGTTGTCTGTTGTTGTGCCGTGGACGAAGTATGTAATGTGTACCATAAGCTACCTATAATTCGTGAAGCTTAAGGGAAAGTCAAGATCTTGCGTCTTCAGCAGCTGCATGACGTCCTGAAGATCATTTTTGCTGGCGCTGGTAACGCGGACGGCATCGCCCTGGATTTGGGTTTTAATCTTGGGAAAGTGCTCGCGGATAAGGCTGGTCAACTTCTTGGCTTTGTCCTGGTCTAGCCCGTGCTGGAAGGGTACCTCTTTGGTGCTCTGGAAATTATTGACAGCAATAGACTTGGAAACATCCAGTACTTTCTGGCTCTGGCTGCGCGTCGCCAACTTCTTGCGGACGATATCGATAATGGCGTCAATCTGCCAGTCGCCATTGCCGGTTATCTTCAGCCCGGTCTTATCGCTGTTCAGCCAGTCCAGGGCGGCAGGCGTGTTTTTGAAATCGTAGCGGTTGTCTATCTCACGCCGGGCCTGGTCGAAGACATTATTCATCTCCGCCTTATCATATTCGCTGACGATGTCGAATGAAGATTGTGCTGCTGAACTCATTTCATACCTCCCCTCCAGCCTCAATCGCTCTGAGCGGAGCCATTCGCCCGTTTTGCTCGCCGCCGTGCCTTATGGCATGCCTCCTCACAAGAACTGCCAAATAGCACTCGCTCAGAGCAATTTCGCTTAACAGACGGGAGGTATGAAATGAGTTCATATCTGTATTATACTGTTGAAGATGAAGTATCAAAACCCTAGGATACAAACTGTCCGGGACGCATTACTTGCGCCGGAGCGGCTCAGCGCACTTTCGGACAAGGCGGATCTTTTGAAGGCCGTGGAGCTGAAGGCGCTCTTTGATGAACTAAAGACATTGCCGGATGGTGAACGCGCCGGTTTCGGGAAAGAGGTAAATGACCTGCGTGCCGAGCTTAGCCGGCTCGTTGCCGAACAGCGGTCACCGGAAGCTGACGTACTGCCGATTGACGTGACGGCGCCGTTCGATGTCAACACGCCGGCCGATAAACGCCCGCGGTTGTTGAGCAGCGAGCTGGGCAGCCAGCACCCGCTTATGACCGAGCTAACGACGGTATTGGATATCTTCTATCGCATGGGTTTTGCCGCAGTGGAATCGCGCGAGCTGGATGATGACTACCATATGTTTACCAGTCTGAATTTTCCGGAGGGCCACCCGGCACGCGACGATTACGATACATTTATGACGATCGAAAAAGACAAAGACGGCCATGCGTTTATCGCCCCGGCGCACACCAGCACGATGCAGAACCGCGTTCTGCAGCAATACAAGGGCGACCTGGAGAAAGGCAAGCCCATCGCCGTGGTCATTCCCGGCCGCGTTTTCCGTAACGAGGACCTGGATGCCCGCCATGAACATACCTTTTATCAGCTGGAAGGCGTGTACGTGGGCAAAGGTATCCACGCCGGTAACCTCATCGCCACGCTCAAAACCTTCCTGCAGGAATATTACGGCAAAGAACTGGAAGTAAAAACTCAGCCGTTTTACTTCCCGTTTACCGAGCCGTCGTTCGAATTTGCGCTCAGCTGTCCGTTCTGCGACCGTAAAGGCTGCAATGTCTGTTCGCACAGCGGCTGGATTGAGCTGCTGGGCTGCGGCATGATCCACCCGAATGTGCTAAAGATGGCGGGCATTGATCCGGCCGAATACACCGGCTTTGCCTGGGGCGGCGGCATTGAGCGCCTGGTGATGATGAAATATAACATTGAGGATATTCGGCACTTCGAATCCGGTAAGCTGGACTTTTTGAGGCAATTCGCATGAGCGATTTTGAACTTATTTTACATTTTCTGCAGCAGCACAAGGCATGCGTGCTGTCGACAATCGGGCAGGACGGAAGGCCGCAAGCAGCCGTCGTGAGCTATTCTGTAAACG
>JBGPNM010000028.1:0-14491 GCA_041487535.1 Candidatus Saccharimonadia bacterium | reverse complement strand
CTGGTCGGATCCGCCAAGCTGGAGCGTGCAGCCGTACGTGTCGTACAAATGCAGAAAATCCATGCCTTGCAGGATGGTATAGCTGAATTCGGCGTAGCTGACGCCCGCGCCGTCTTCTCCAAGCCGCTTGGCAATGTAATCGCGCTGTACCAGCGGCGTCATACTGAAGTGCTTGCCGATATCGCGCAAAAATTCGATGACTGTCAGCTTGCTCGTCCAGTCCAGATTGTTGACCAGCCGGAAATCGTAACCGCGGAATACTTTCTTCAGTTGTTCCTCTGCCCGCTCTACGTTATGTGCGATGGTCGTTTCATCCTGCAGTGGCCGCTCGGTATCTTTGCCGCCTGGGTCGCCGATGAGGCTGGTAGCCCCGCCAGCCAGGATAATTGCTTTGTGGCCGTGCCGCATCAGCACCTTGTCGAACATCATTGCCGCCAAATTACCGATCGTCTGCGAATCGGCCGAGGCGTCGAAACCGTGGTAAAAGGTCCACGTCTTTGTATCCAGTTCGCCAAGATCGGCAAACGTCGTCTGATTAATAAAGCCGCGCCACTGTAGTTCTTCAGAAAGTGTCATACCAGTCCTTTTATATACCTTTCCAGCTCTTTCGTGAATAAGTATAGCCCATGACAGGCCGTAACGCCTACAGTAACGAATAACGAAGCTGCCGAAAAGTTTAGCATATTCTCAGCTGCTGTTTGCTATAATCAGAAGCGAGAATACGACAAATGCAGGGAGCATACTAGACACGTATGAACGAACCGAACAATGTGCCCTCCGGCCGACGGCGCCAGAGTAAGCACACCTATACGACCGGATCAGGCAAGACCATACGGATTAACCGCAGCCTGAGCGACCGGTTGCGTGCCAGCAAATACGCCCGCGACGCCAAACACGCCGCCTACCTTAGCACGCTTCCCAAAAATCCAGTCCTGCGTGCGCTGTTCCGCCTGCATCCGAAACACGTTATTCGCTACTGGTTCAGCCGCGAGGGCGCGATTATGGCGCTCAAGATTACCGGCGTGGGCATTGTGGCGGTTTTCCTGCTTACCATCGGTGTATTCGCGTACTTCCGTAAGGACCTGCCGAAGATCAAAGATATTTCCGGCGATTCCTTAGGCGGCAGCATTACCTACTACGATTCTGGGGGCAAGACCGTGCTCTGGCAGGATTACGACGCCGTCAAGCGCATCCCGGTGACCGAAGATAATATGTCACCATATATAAAACAGGCGACAGTCGCCGTAGAGGATAAGAACTTCTACCACGAGGGCGCTTTTAACCCCGGCGCCATCTTGCGGGCTGGCCTGCATGACGTCGCCGGTGGCGGAGGCGGCGGGTTGCAGGGCGCCTCAACAATTACGCAGCAGCTCGTTAAGCTGAATGAACAGTGGACCGCCAACCGCACCGTAACCCGCAAAGTGAAGGAACTCATCCTGGCAGTAGAGCTGAGCCGCGAATACTCCAAGGCGGACATCCTAACCGGCTACCTGAATATCGCCCCATACGGCGGCGTGGAATACGGCGTGGAAGCCGCCGCACGCGACTACTTCCATACCGACGCCGCACACCTCACGCTTGCCCAAGCGGCCATGCTGGCAGCTATTCCGCAGGATCCGCCGTTCTATTCGCCGTACAGCAGCCCGGCGTTCAATAAAGAGGTGACAGCCGACTACTTCGGTAAGGACGAGCTGCTGGGCCGGCAACACTACATTTTGGACCAAATGGTCAACCAACATATGATTTCCCGCGCCCAGGCTACGGCAGCCAAGAACGTCGACGTTTTGGCCCAAGTCCATCCGCTCAGCTCTAAATACCAAGGCATCAAGGCACCGTATTTCGTACTGGCGGCCAAGCAGGAGCTGGAGCAGAAGTATGGCGCCGATACCGTGCAGCGCGGCGGCTGGCAAATTGTCACCACTTTGGATCTACGACTGCAGAACCAAGCCGAAAAACTGGTCGCCGATAACTACAATAATATCCAGTGGCGCACCGGCGGAGCGGCCGACGAGGAGGCGATGGTAGCCGAAGATGTCCAGACCGGACACATTGTTGCGCTGGTTGGCGGCGTGGACTTTAGCAACCGCGATCACGGCCAGAATAACTACGCTGCCGGCATCCTTATTCCGCCAGGCTCAAGCTTCAAGCCATACGATTACACGTCATTCATCGATAATAACAATAACGTCGGCGCGGGATCCGTCCTGTACGATTCGCAAACACCGCTCCCCGGCTACCCGTGCACCGTAAAGGGCCTGCCGCCGCCGCGGGGCCATAGTAACTGTCTGCAAGATTACGACTTCTATAATCCCGGCCCGTTAACACTGCGCTATGCGCTTGGGGGCTCCCGCAATATCCCGGCCGTAAAAGCAATGCTGTCGGTTGTACCGAGTGACTCCAGCACCGGCGACACGGCCTCCATTAACAAGACGATCCAGACTGCTTCGGCCATGATGGACAATCCGTACGAGGACCGGACATACAATTGCTACTCAGACGAAGCACTTACTCAAACGACACAATGCTACGGCGCCTCAGCAATCGGCGACGGCGCGTTCCTCTACTTGGACGACCACGTCAACGGCTTGTCAACCTTAGCCCGATTGGGCGTCGCAATTCCGCGCACGTTCCTCCTAAAAATCACTAATGCGGCTGGTAAAAACGTACCCATACGGCAATCGCAAGGCAAGCAGGTCATCCGTAAGGATACTGCCTATATCATGGACGACATGGCCTCGGACCCGAATGCCAGCTACCTGCCCGGTTATTGCACCGCCACTGACTGCAGCGGTTATAAGTTTCATCGCTATCAAGGCTGGCACTTCGCTATCAAGACCGGCACGACCAACAACGGCTTTGACGGCCTGATGACCAGCTGGTCACCAAAATACGCCGTCGTGGCATGGGTAGGCAATCATAGGCGAAACGTAGACCTGACCGCTGCCCGCCGAACCGCCATGGAGTACCTCACCGAGCCGCTCGTGAAGGGCTTTATGCAGTATGCCCATAACGGGCTACCACCTGTTAAGTGGCAGCGGCCGTCGGACATCAAGCTCCTACCGGCGTTCGTCGTGCGCAACCACATCCACTACGGTGATGTCGAGCCGAGCCCCAGCAACGACCTTTTCCCATCCTGGTATCAGGCGCCTAATAATGGCGGCAACATTTCCCAGACAATCGACAAAGTCTCGGGCAAACTGGCCACCAGCTGCACGCCGGACGCTGCCAAAGCGTACCAATCGAACAACAATGCCAAAAGCTTCTCGGTTGATAAATTTGTGGATGGCGCCTTTAACCCCGGCATCGTCAGCGGCAATGATGACGTCCACGCTTGCAGCGACAGCCAGCCCCAGGTTTCCGTGACAGTCACGAGCGATGCAACGGCCACGAAAGATACGTGCGACCCGGCCTGCACCATTACGGTTACCGTCTCTCAGGGCACACACCCATTGTCGGGCGGGTCGTATACCACAGCGCCAGCCGGCACCATTACGATGCAACTCGACGGCCAGACGATCAACACGCAAGCGATACCAACCGACCAGAGCAACGTACATACCTACTCATTCGACTACACGGCAACCAGCAACACCGCAGGCAATTTAAACGTAAGCGCAACCGACAGCGTTCTCTACCAAAATACCGCAAGCAGCAAACTCACTATTGCAGTCGCTGATGGGGGTGGCGGCGGGGGCGGTCACTGAAGGCGTAAGCAAGGATTTCTACCGCCCATCCTATAAAATATTCGGTCATTGTAGCCAGACCGAATATGCCAGCGGGACGTTACTCTTTTTCCAGAAACTGGTTGAGCGCGCTCCGAATATCGCTCACGCCGTGCAAAAATGCCACGCTCTTCTCGCCGCCGGTAGCCGCTGTGCCGGCCTTAGGGCCAATAGCAGCCGCAAAGCCGAGCTTTTTTGCCTCGGCGATACGCTTTTCGATGTACGGCACGTGGCGCACCTCGCCGGAAAGACCGACCTCGCCGAAGGCGACTGCGTTGCTCTTTAGCTGCATGCCTTTGGCCGCCGAACCAATCGCCATACAAACAGCCAGGTCGGCAGCCGGCTCGGTAATACGCATACCGCCAACAATATTTACATAAATGTCTTTGTCCGCCAGGTTCAGCTTGGTCCGCCGTTCCAGCATAGCAACCAGCAGGTTTACTCTGTTGAGGTCGATGCCGCTGGCGGCGCGCTTGGGGTACCCATAACTTGTTTTGTTCACCAACGCCTGAACCTCCACCAACAGCGGCCGCGTACCCTCCAGTGTCGCCAGTACGACCGAGCCGTCACTTGCTTGCCGTTCGGCTAGCAAACTGGCGGACGGGTTCTCAACGGGGCGCATGCCCTGCTCATGCATTTCAAAAATTCCGGCTTCGTTGGTCGAACCGAATCGGTTTTTACTTGCTCGCAAAATCTTGAAACCGCCGTACCGGTCACCCTCCAGCTGCAGCACCACATCTACCACGTGCTCCAGCACTTTCGGTCCGGCTATCGTCCCTTCCTTGGTTACGTGCCCCACCAAGACGACAGCTGTATTCGCTTGCTTGGCGGCCTGCATAATTGTCAGCGTGCTGTTGGTAATCTGGGACACGGTACCCGGTGCCGTTGGCACGCCGTCGGTCGCCACGGTCTGGATGGAGTCAACGACGATTAGCTTATACGCGCCTCCGGCTACGGTCGCCGCGATGTCGTTAGCAGAGGTGCTCGTCGCAAGCCGCAGCCCGCCTTGGCGTACGCCAAGCCGCGCAGCCCGCAGGCCGATTTGATGTGCGGACTCTTCGCCGCTGACGTATAAAACAGGCGCATGGGCAGCAACAGCGTATGCCAGCTGCAATAGCAGCGTGCTCTTACCGATGCCCGGCTGCCCCGCCAGCAGCACTACGCTGCCAACGACAATACCGCCGCCGAGTACCGTATCAACGTCGTCTATGCCCGAAACCAAGCGTTGCTGGTCCTGAGCGACCGACGTCTCTACTGCTTGTGCCTGCAGCACGTGCCCGCGTGAAACAGCGGTGTTCGAGGTACCCACATCAGCAACCGCCTCTTCACGCACTGTGTTCCACTCGCCGCATTCCGTGCAGCGCCCAGTCCAGGCTGCATACATAGCGCCGCAGTTCCCGCAGACAAACTGTACTGCCCGTCGTTTTGCCACGTACGTGTCTCCTTACTAAAAACAGTCTAGCATAGCCCACCTTCGTTTCGGCGAACTGCTATACCTTTAGAATTAGCTGTTGCTATTCGTTCGTTGCGGCATAGGCCAGCTCGCCGTTTTTGGCCGCAACTTGCACGACCTCGCCGCGGTTGTATTTGTCGTCCAGCAAGTACATAGCAAGATGATCCTCGATGGTGTCCTGGATAAGCCGTCTCAGAGGCCGCACCCCGTTATGCGCATCGTAGCCGTGGTCAAGCAGATATTGCTTCGCAGCGACTGTCAGTTGGATGCTCAAGCCCTTCTTCTGCAAGCGTGTCTTCAGCTCGTTGATTTGCAGATCGATAATCCTGAAGATATCTTTCTTGGTCAGTGCGCGAAATACAATGACCTTATCAATACGGTTCAAAAACTCCGGCCGCATGGTTCGCTTCAATTCCTCGCGCACTTTGTCTTGGTTGGCTGCGTGCATGGCATCAAGATCCTTTAGATCGTTGCCAGAGCTGGCATGAAAGCCCAGGTCAGCCTCTTTTTGCAGCTTCTCGGCCCCGGCATTGCTGGTCATGATGATGACCGTGTTCGTAAAGTCGATTGCCCGGCCTTTGGCATCGGTAATGTGACCGTCTTCCAGGATTTGCAGCAGCATATTGAAAACATCCGGGTGTGCCTTCTCTATCTCGTCAAAAAGTACCAGGCTGTACGGCTGGCGGCGGATTTTATCGAACTGCCCGCCGTCGTCGTAGCCGACATAACCGGCCGGAGCGCCAACGAGGCGCGAGACATTGTGATGTTCGCCGAATTCGCTCATGTCGATTTTTACGAGCGCCGATTCACTGCCGAAAAATTCGCTGGCCAGCACCCGGGCCAGCTCGGTCTTACCGACCCCGGTCGGGCCAAGGAAGATGAATGATCCGATCGGCCGCTTTTCGCTGGAAACGCCGCTGCGGTTGCGGCGGATGGCTTTGGCCACCACTTCCACCGCTTCAGCCTGCCCGACGACGTGTCTGCCGAGCGCCTTTTCTAGGTTCAGCAAGTATTTCGCTTCGGAACGGATAACTTTTTTTACCGGCACGCCCGTCATGCGCGACACGACGTCGGCCAGGCCCTCGCTGGTCACCACCAATTGTTCGCCGCTGCGCTTGTCGGACTGGAGTTTGGCCAGCTCTTCGCTGATCTGGCTGGCGCGGGTCTTTTCGCGGGCGGCCGTCTCGTAATCTTCATTATCCGCGGCTTCTTCGATGCGTGTCTGCGCCAGCTTCAACTCTTTCTGCAGCGTCCGTACCTCCGGCAGCGTCCGGCCCTTGTCTACCCGCAAGTAGGCCGCAGCTTCGTCCAGCAAATCGATGGCTTTGTCGGGCATAAAGCGGTCGTTGATGTAGCGTTTCGCGAGATTGGCCGCGTCCTCGACGACTTCGTCACTGATGACTACGCCGTGGAATTGTTCGTAGCGTTTGCGCAGTCCCTTTAGGATAGCGATTGTTTCCGGCAGCGTCGCTTCGGGTACCTGCACCGGCTGGAACCGCCGCTCCAGCGCCGCGTCTTTCTCGATGTGCTTGGTATATTCTGCAGTCGTCGTGGCGCCAATAACCTGGATCTTGCCGCGAGCGAGCGCCGGCTTCAGGATATTGCCGGCATCCATCGCGCCTTCGGCCGCTCCAGCGCCGACAATAACGTGCAGCTCATCAATAAAAATAATGGTGCTGTTGTCCTTTTCGAGCTCACTGAGCACTTTCTTCAGCCGCTCTTCGAATTCGCCGCGGTACTTTGTGCCCGCAATCATACCGGCCAGATCGAGCATCACGATCCGCTTGTCGATCAAACTGTCGGGCACGTCTTCGGCGATAATGCGCTGCGCCAGGCCTTCGACAATGGCCGTTTTGCCAACCCCGGGTTCGCCAATCAGCACCGGGTTATTCTTAGTACGGCGGTTCAGGATAGTTATAACGCGTTGGATTTGATTCTCACGGCTGACTACCGGGTCAAGCTTACCGGCGCGAGCCTGCGCTGTTAGGTCGGTACCAAAAAAGTCGAGCGCTGTTTTCTTGCCCTTACGGGTATTGCGGCGGACTGTATCGGTGCCCGAATTGTCCTGCTCTTCGTACTGCTGACGGTTTAGGAACTGTTCCAGCTCGTTGCTAATCGAATCCACATTGGCATCGAGTTCGTGCAGCAACTTAGTAGCACGGGCGTTTTTCTGGCTCAAAATGCTATACAGAATGTGCTCGGTGCCGCAGAATTCCTGGCCGTAGTCCTGGGCGATGTCGTAGGCCATCTTTAACGTCAATTTTGCCGTCTCGGACAGGCCCTTAGCGCCCATCATATTGATAACGAGCGTCTTCGGCGCAAGATTCAGCGCTACCCGCGCCCGGTCCAGCGTCACGCCGGCATTTCCCAAAATCTTGGCGCCCATGCTGGAATCCTGGGCCAGCACGCCCAGCAGCAAGTGTTCGGTCCCAATGTATGCGCTGCCTAGGCCCTTCGCAATCGCGTCCGCGTGCTTCAGACTCTGCAGAGCATTCGTCGTCAAATGATTAAGAAGTTCCTGAAAATCGTCGGGGGAAGAGTTGGGGGGCATAAAGTGGTCACCTCCTATTTGTGGCCGCTTCCGGCCGTTAATGTTGTATCAGAGGCACCTCAGGACCAATATACGCTGGCTGCTTGCAGGTTATACGCGGTGCTCTAGCTGTCCAAGTTACGGGGCCTACCGTGTAGGCCACTTACTCTATGATAGCACTTAGCACTCCCAGGTCAAGAGTGCCAAATAGTGAAACACCGGCAAGCGGATTTCTCATCGCCGCACTCGGGGACTACTGCGACTTGACGCGGACTATGGCGTGGCGAATAACTGTGCCATTATCTAAACAGTAGCCCGGCTGAAGTTCTTCGGTGATAACCTCCCGCGCTCCCTCGCCGTCTTCCATACTGACAGCCTCGTGAAGGTCGGGATTAAAGTCCTTGCCTATGGTCTCGATACGCCATACGCCTAAGCCCTCCAGCGTCCCATCGAACTGCCTGACGACGCCGCGCACGCCTTTTACATAATCGTTCGTTTCCAAATCCGCGGGCACGTGTTTGAGCGCACGCTCAAGATTGTCGATGACGGGCAGAAATGCCGTGATCACACCGGCTTTTGCCGTATCACGCGCGCCAGCCACTTGGTCTTCGTACCGCCGGCGAAGGTTGGTGGCGTCCGCCCGCTCGCGCTGCAGCGCCTCAGTAAGCATCGTAACTTGCTGACGCAAATCATCAACCTCGTCTTGCTGCGATTGCCCGTCTGCCGGTTTGTCCGAAGTTCTTTTTTTACTCATACGACACCTCTTCCAGCTCTTCCCCGGTGCGGCGCACTAACGCCATCACATCGCGGTAACTTTGCCGGGTTGGGCCAAGCACCCCAATGTAACTTCGGTCGCTGAACGGCCCGCGGAACCGGCTGACGATCAGGCTGCAGCCGGCGCTGCGGCCAATAGGGTTTTCGTGGCCAATATACACACTAAGCGGTTCGTTGGGTGCCGCCTCGCGCAGCCAAGGCTCCAGGTTGTCCAACAGTTGCGCAACCTGGCGCACCTGCAGTCCGTTAATGAATTCCGGCTGGCCAAAGAGATTAGACAAACCGCTCATGTACAACTGGTTGCCGATGGTGGCCAGGCCAAGGTTGTGCGTCAGCTCTACCAGCGTATCCACGGCGTTGCGAATCGTGCGTTCCGGCGCTCCGCCCGGGGTAACTCGTGCAGTGAGCGCTCGCTCAGCGCGCCGCCCTGTAACTGATTGTTGTTCGCCGACCGCGCCTGCCTCAGACAGATTGTTGACGTAAAAACGATAGCCTTTATCCGTAGGAATACGCCCGGCACTGGTATGCGGCTGAGAAATATACCCGAGCCGCTCCAGCTCAGCCATTTCCGCGCGAATGGTAGCCGAAGACACCTGAAACACTTTTGCCAAAAGGTTACTGCCAACCGGGCTTGCTACTTCGGCGTACTGTTCGACAATCGCATGCAAAATTTGGCGCTGGCGCTGGGTCATACATTCGTCCACGCTGTTAGTAATAAACCTTATTGTATAACCTCTAGCACTCCATAGTCAAGAGTGCCAGCGGCTAGCACCACGATTCCGGATCGCCAGTTCTCAGGAAGAGCAGCCCGAGTCCCGATTTACTCGGGACTCGGGCTGCGATGAGAAACCCCGAAGGGGTGTCTCATATACGTTACTCGCCGTGCTCCTCAATTGTCTTAAGCAAACTGTCTTCGAGTTCGCTCTTGCGCTTCAGTTTAGGTGCTTTTACCGGCGCGGCCGACTGTGGTTCTGCGCTTTCTACCGGGGGCTTTGCCCCGCGCTTGTCGGCCTCGACGTCCAGTTCGTAGCCTGTCAATTTGCTCGCCAAACGCACGTTCTGCCCGCCGCGGCCAATCGCAATACTGAGCTGGTCCTCGGGCACGATTACCCGGGCTTTCTGGCGCGCGGCATCAATCACAACGTCGTTCACTTTGGTGGGACTTAGCGCGTTCTTGATATAGGCGACCGCACCTTCGTCCCACACTACGATGTCGATCTTCTCTTGCTCCCCGACTTCGCTCATCACCGCGTTCACGCGGGTACCGTGGCCGCCCACGAATGTGCCAACCGGATCCACACCTTGCACCGTGCTATGGACGGCAAGCTTGGTACGCACGCCGGCTTCGCGGGCAACACCTTTGATCTCTACCGCACCGCTCTCCATCTCCGGTACTTCGGCGCGGAACAGCCATTCAATAAATTGCGTATTGCCGCGCGACACAATCAGCTGCGGACCGCGCGGACCGCGTTCCACATCTTTCAGGAAAACTTTCAGGCGCTGGCCCGGATAATAGTGCTCGCCCTGGATCTGCTCGCTGCGCGGCATGATTCCTACCGCCCGGCCCAGGTCGATCCGCACGATATTGCCTTCCACGCGGGATACGACGGCGTTGATGACCGTACCGATCTTATCCTCGTACTCTTCCATAATGATCTCGCGCTCCGCCTCGCGCAGCCGTTGCAGGATAACCTGCTTAGCGGTTTGGGCGGCGACGCGGCCAAGATTTTCTACGTTCTCGTGCACCTCCGCCGTCTCGCCGACGGCTGCATCTTTGCGCATAACGCCGGCATCTTTTAAGGAGATCTGGTACGCCGGGTTCTCCACCTCCTCGACAATCTCTTTGGTGACATAGGCGTCAACCGCGCCTGTGTTGAGGTTCATACTTACGCGCACTTCCTGTTCGCGGTCGCCATAATCGCGCCGGTAGGCTGCCGCCAGCGCCTGCTCGACAATCTCCTGCACCGTCGCTTCCGGCAAGTTCTTCTCGGTCGCCAGCGCCCTGATGGCTACTGCCAGCTGCTTGAAATCAAAATCCATATATCTCTCCGTTACGTTATTTAGTTTGTATGCGCCTTCCCGCGGCCGGACATGAAAAAGTCCGACTCATGCGGCCGGACAACAACTAATAGTATACTCTTCCGCTATCTCCTGTCAATTTCCACTCTGGACCAACTAATGCCAGCCGCACTCTTCAAATGCTATACTACATTATATTCTATTAGGGAGAACACCTATGGCCGGACATGAAGAGATTGACCATACGGTCGAAAGCTTACTTTATAGCTCTTCTGGCAAAGAAGCAATTATCGATCAAGCGGGAACCGACATGTATAATACGGTCTACGATTCAGATACTGCAAGCGGATACGCCATCGAAGTAGCAGATAGATATTATCCTGAAAAATCCCCAAGAGAGAGTATCCCAGCAGACCAGGCAACTGAAGAACTTTTGAAAAAATACCAGTAAGAATACTTTAATATAGGTTAACATCAGTATATGGCCAGATCAGTCCGGCGTCTGTATAAAGAACTGAAGCCAAATTCATATGTACTGCGGCTAGAGCCCGATACTGCCGCTATGACATTTACCGGCAATGTGACCGTCAGGCTGAAGAAAACCGGGCGGCCCAGCCAGCGGCTTACCTTTCATCAGCACGGTTTGACTGTAGAAAGTGCCCGCATTATCCGCTCCGACAAAAAAGGGCGGCGCGAGCTGCCCGTCGCGCGCATTAACAACCAGAACAGCCTGGACGAGGTGCGCTTGCATACAAACGAAATGGTCTACAGCGGAGAGTACGAAATACACATGACCTTCCGCGGCCGCATCACCCGCGGCATGACGGGTTTGTACCCGTGCTTCTTTACGGTTGACGGCACGGAGCACGTGCTTTTGGCGACGCAGTTCGAAAGCCACCATGCCCGCGAAGTCTTCCCCTGCATAGACGAACCGGAAGCCAAGGCAACGTTCCAGCTGTCGATCGTTGCGTCAAAAGATCAAGTCGTACTATCGAATACACCCGTCGAAACCCAGACAAAAGCCGATAACCCGCAAGCGGTAGCCTCTGGGAAGCCGCACGATCCGCGGGCAACAGGCAACCTGCTGACGACGTTTCAGCCAACTCCTAAGATGTCGACTTATCTGTTAGCGTTCGTTATTGGCGAATTACACCGCAAAAGCGCCAACACAAAACGCGGCACCGAAGTATCGGTTTGGGCGACAACCGCGCAACCGGCCGGCGCGCTGGATTTTGCCCTGGACGCCGCCGTACGCTCCATAGAATTTTTTGAAGCGTACTTCGGCGTCGACTACCCGCTGGCCAAAGCTGACCACATTGCCTTACCCGACTTCTCCAGCGGCGCTATGGAAAACTGGGGGCTCATCACCTACCGCGAACGCGTGCTGCTGGCCTATCCGGGAGAAACAGCCCAATCCACCAAGGAACAAATCGCAACCGTCATCGCCCATGAAACCTCACATCAGTGGTTCGGCAACCTGGTCACGATGCGCTGGTGGAACGACCTGTGGCTGAACGAGAGCTTTGCCAACCTTATGGAGTACCAGGCGGTAGACGCACTCTTTCCCGAATGGCACATTTGGGATGAATTCGTTGCAGGCGAAGGACTGTCGGCCTTGCGGCGTGACGCCACGGCCGGCGTCCAGGCAATCCAGACGAACGTGCACCACCCTGACGAGATTAACACCCTCTTCGACCCCTCCATCGTATATGCCAAAGGCGGCCGCTTGCTCTATATGCTGAAGACATACCTCGGTGAGGAAGCCTTCCGAAAAGGCCTGAGTGCCTATTTCGCGAAACACGCCTACGGTAACACCACGGGGAGCGACCTTTGGCAAGCGCTGCAGGCAGCGAGCGGCGTGGATGTCGCAGCATTTATGGATCCGTGGCTGGAGCGTTCGGGCTTTCCGGTTGTCACGGTTGACCAGGACGGGCGCACATTGAATCTGCGGCAAACTCACTTTTTGGAGAGCGGCGAGCAGTCAGACGGCCGTATCTGGCCAGTACCGCTGTTTAGCGGCCGCGCGGAGCTGCCGGACGTGCTGCAGAAAGCCGAGTTACGTATAAAGCTGGCATCAGACGAGCCGCTGCGTATCGACCAAGGCGCAGCCGGCCACTACATTGTCCGCTATGCCCGCCCCGAGCACCGCGCGCACCTCGCAAGCCTGGTCGAACAGGGCGCACTCAACGCGCCCGAACGGCTGATGTTGCTCAATAACGCCAGCATGCTCAGCAAAGCCGGACAGGAGCCGTTCGCCGACGTGCTGCGCCTGCTGGAAGCATACACGGGCGAGGATAACGAGGCAGTCTGGGGTGCTCTGGCACTCATTATCGCCGAGGTACGGCGCTTTGTTGACTTAGATGCAAATCTGGAAGAGCCCATCAAAACTTTGGTGCGGCGGCTGATCCGCAAGCAATACGAACGGCTCGGTTGGGAAGAAAAAGACAGCGAATCGTCATCCGACCGCAAGCTGCGCGCCACCGTTATTGCCCTCGGCGCGTATGCCGACGATCCGGAAATTGTCGCCGGCTCGTTGGAACGATTCCGCGCCTATAAACAGGATCCTGCAACCGTTGACGCCGAGCTGCGCGGCATTATCTTCGGCGTGCCGGTCAGAAACAAAGCCGAGGATGCGTTCAAGTTCCTCTTAGAGCTGCACGACCAAACGGCAAACGGCGAACTAAAGGCGGATGCGACCGGCGCCCTGACGGGCACAAAGGACGCTGGTGAAGCCGATGCCCTGCTGGCCCGCTTGACTGACGCCAACCTGGTAAAGCCCCAAGATGCCGACCATTGGCTGGCGTATCTTCTGCGCAACCGCTATGTGCGCGAACCGGCATGGGAGTGGATGACCGGGCACTGGCAATGGGTCGAAGAAACATACGCCCACGACAAATCCTACGATTATTTCCCCCGCTACGCCGCAGCCGCCTGCAATACGCGCGCCTGGGCCGGTAAATACGCCGCGTTTTTCGGGCCAAAACAGGATCAGCTTGCACTCAAGCGTAATATCGCCATCGCTTTGTCCGAGATTGAAACGCGCGTCAAGTGGCTGGAGCGCGATTTAGGCTCGGTGCAGAAATTTTTCAAGGGCTAGTCGCCCCCCTGTTCCTTTTGCGGGAGTTCGTTTGGCCATTCCTTGGCGAAGAACTAAGCCGCTTTTGAAAGTTTAATATATTGACTCGATGAAGGAGCCCACGACGAAATCCGGGCCGGTTACTTCTATGGCGGACAGCGTCACATCTCCGTGCCAATCGTGCTCGCGGATCCAGACTTCGGCGGCAAACTGCATTTGTTTCTGTTTGCGAGCGGTGACATATTCCAGACCCGTACCCTGCATTGGGCGGCTACGGTATTTTACTTCGACAAAATATATGCATTTGCCTTTCCTGGTGATAATATCTATTTCGCAGCGCGGCGTGCGGTAGTTGCGCTCCATGATCGTAAAGCCGCACGCCGCAAGATAGGTGCTAGCGGCGGCTTCGGCTTCGTGGCCGGTATTGGTTGTGTTCATTATTCCGCCTCCGCGAAGGTGCGCACTGGCCGGAAGCTGCGGCGATGCAACTGGCATACGCCCAAGCGATGCAACGCCGCTATATGCACAGATGTACCGTAGCCGACGTGGCTCTCAAATCCGTAACCAGGATACAAGACTGCCGCCTCTCGCATAAAAATATCCCTGGCCACTTTGGCCAAAATGCTTGCGGCGCTTACGGCTGGAATAAGGCTATCCGCCCTGACCAGCGGGCGGGCCCGAGGGTCATCTGCTAGATAATTGAAGTTACCGTCGATGATAATTTCGTCCGGGACTGCTTGCAAGGACTCCAGGGCACGCTGGTAAGACAATCGTACGCTCGCCGTCAGCCCTGCAGCATCAATCTCTTCCGGCATAACCCAGCCTAAACCCCAAGCGACTGCTGATGCTTTGATGATACTCGCCAGCCGTTCCCGTTGCTGCCGCGACAGCTGCTTTGAGTCACGCAAGCCCTCAAT
>JBGPNM010000027.1:0-14714 GCA_041487535.1 Candidatus Saccharimonadia bacterium | reverse complement strand
AGTTCGTCGTCATACCATTTAGGTATGCCTCCTCACCAGAAATAGTTTTTCACCTCACCAGGATGTACGGCCAACGACTGAAAAAAGATCTTGGATAGGCTCTTTAAGTTACCTACCGGAAGATGCTGCAGAATCTGGCATGGGCGACTGGGTATAACGTATTCGCCATCCCGCTTGCCACTGGCATCACGGCTCCGCTTGGCTTTACGCTGTCGCCGGCGATTGGCGCCGTGCTGATGTCGCTTTCGACGATTGTCGTAGCGGCAAATGCGCAGCTGCTCAGACGGCTTAAACTTTAAGCCGCTATCCAAATTAGTTTTTCAGTTTAGTGCTCAGGGCATAGAACGGGCGATCGGACAGCGTAATGTCCACGTGCGTGCCAGCTGGGATCCTGACTGGCTCGCCGTCGAACTGTGCCCAGGCAGTGTCGAGTACCGTAAACTCATCATGTGTGGCACCGACCCGCCGGCCTGCCCGGTCGCGGACAAGTTCGGCCAGATGAAACAGCAGCGTCCAGAGACTTTTGTGGCCTACGGTTGCGCGGTGATAACGCCGCTCGGTAAGGCTGAGCGGCACGGCGGCGATCTTCGCGAACCGCGAGCCATTCAAAAAAACGCGTTCGAATATTACTTTCCTTTTGCCGGCTTCGTTGATGGCAAACCGTGGGGCGCGCAGCAGTAGGCGCGAGACTTCTACAAATTCCAGCCCGAAACGGCTAACTGCAGGCTGGCGCATCGGCGACCGGGTACGGATACTTCGCTCCAGTTTTTGCATAGCGAAGCCGGAAGCGCCGAAGCTGGCATAGCTGGCCGCCCGGTGCGTTTCCTCGGTGCCGTCGGCATGTTCTAGCTTGCAAACGAGCGGATGGATGGCGACAACACGACCCTTCGTTAGCACTGCTTTGAGCGACGTACGTAGTGGTGAACCGTTCAGCATACACGCCAGGTCGTTGGCGTTGCCTGCCCATAGTGGCAGTATGGGTGTGCGGCGGGCTTCACTCGAAAATGATGGATCGCCCAAGAGGATATTAAGTGCCATATTAACCGTGCCGTCGCCCCCGGCGATGCACAGCAGTGTTTGTTCGCCAAGCCGGTCACCGTATGCTTGCAGTAGGGCGGCATTAGCTTCTAGACCGCCCGGCACGGTATTGATGATAATGATCTCCTGCTGCGGAGCGAGCTGTCGGATCTCCCGGATGCGTTGAGCCGTCTTGTGGGCGTCGGTACTGACAGGATTGCAAAGCACAATGTAGCGCTCAAAGCTCATGTGGGCTGCCTGGCTCTCTGCGGTGCGGCGGCGAACCGCGGACGACTGCGATATAGCCGAGGGTGGCGTACGTGCCGAGTACCAGCGCTCCGGCCGCCACAATATACGCGGTTATCGACGCTGCGGCATACCAAAGCGGGGCAACGTTGCCGTGAAGCAAGTGCGCAACTACAAAGGTGACAATGGCCAGCCAGAATCCTGCAGTCGCAATCTTTCCGGCGTAGCTTGGGTTAAGCAATACATTGCGCCAAGGTGCATATACGCTGACGGCGATATTGGCAATGTTTTGTGCGGCACTGGCAAGCGCGACCCAGAGCGGCAGTATGCCATACCAGGTAAAGACGAACAGCGCCAGAAACGCGCCCGTTTTATCCAGCGCGGCGTCCAGCGCCCTGCCCAACGGGCTTTTAGTGCCGGTACGATCGGCAATCATGCCGTCAATAACATCGGCCAGCCTGCCCGCGCTGACCAGCGCAGTACCTTCCCACAAACTCCTGGTGATAACTACCCACAAGCCGGCGACAAGCAAACAGAATCCAATAACGCTCAACACGTTTCCGGGCGTACCGATGCCTTGCGTGTCCGCCGCCATATGTTGCCAGATATTGCGTTTTTTGGCCGGCACTTTCGACCAGTCTGGTGTGTTTTCGGCTTGGTGCATGTCCATGATGGCGGGTGTACTATCCTGTTGACTCTGCATAAATGATACAATTTTTAGTAACTATGCGGCTAATTGATTTTTTTCGGCGTTCCACTCGCGCCGGCATACGACGGATCGCAGCCGGGCTGCAGCGGCTGACGCGGGGCAAACTGCATCCGGATACCGTTACGCTGGTAGGGCTGCTAGCTCACCTGCCGATTGCCTGGTGTATCGCGGTAGGACAAAATGCATTGGCGGGATTGCTGCTGGTCGTTTTCGGCTTGTTTGATACCTTGGATGGCGAGTTGGCGCGGTTGCAGGGCCGCTCGTCTGTTAGCGGCATGCTGCTTGACGCCAGTACCGACCGCATGAAAGAAGCCATACTGTACACCGGTGCTGCGTATGCACTCGCCACGAGCCAACACCCGGCGACCGCCGCCCTGGCCGCAGCTGCCTGCGGTGCTTCGCTCTGCGTCAGCTACGTAAAAGCGAAGGGTGAAGCGGCGATAGCTGCAAGCGGGGCCAATGTGCCGCACGACGTACTGAATCGCCTGTTCAAAGACGGCCTGATGCCGTTCGAGCTGCGCATGGTGGTGCTGATACTTGGTTTGCTGACAAATCAACTGGCTGTAGCTGCAGCGTTCATTGCCGTCCTGGCGGGGTTCACCGCCGTGCAACGGCTGGTACGCATCAGCAAGAGGCTTGTCCGAAGTGAAGGTTGACCTGCACACGCATTCGAATGCCTCGCCGGACGGAGGTTTGCGCCCGGAGCACTACCGGCATATGCTGACTTCCGGCAACCTGGACGTCATTGCCGTGACGGACCATAACACGATTGCGGCAGCGCTGCGGCTGCGCGCTGAGCTGGGAGAGGGCATTATTGTGGGCGAAGAGATCAGCACTGATGGCGGCGACATCATAGGTTTGTACGTAACGCGTGCCGTGCCCGCCGGCTTGCCGGCGCGCGAAGCCGTCCGGCTCGTGCACGAGCAGGGCGGGCTGGTATACGTACCTCATCCCTTTGTACGTTTGCGCAGCAGTGCGGGCACACGGCTGCTTGCGTCGCTTGCCGGGCAGATTGATATACTCGAGGTCCATAACGGCAGGACGCTCGGACGGTGGCATAATGCCGAAGCGCAAGCCTGGGCGGTTACGCACAGCTTGCCCGGTGCCGCCAGCAGTGACGCCCACGGCATATCCGGTTGGGGTAAAACATATACGATAGTACCTGAAACCCCCACGGTCCATACCCTACCGGCGTTGCTGCTGCGCGCAACCTATCACCTGGGACAGCCAAGCTTGCGGGCAATGCTGTATCCGGGCGCGAACCGGCTCCGAAAGAGGTTCAGCCGTGATTAAGCATGTCGTGTTCGCGTTGTGGTTCTTTTTGCCGGCCGGGCTTGCCAACATGGCACCAATTCTGGCGTCGAGACTGTCGGGACTTAAATATTGGGACGGGCCGATTGACGGCGGCGCCACACTGCACGGTCGCCGTTTGCTGGGACCGCACAAAACCTGGCGAGGCATTGCGGCAGGTGTGGTCTTCGCAACCGTCAGCTTGTGGCTGCAACAATTGCTGGTCGGCCATGCTCACTGGACGGGTTGGCTAACTGACGGAGTCAACTATGCCGCCTTGCCGACGTTTCTGCTCGGCCCGCTGTTCGGCATTGGCGCGCTGGGCGGTGATGCGGTCGAGAGCTTTTTCAAGCGCCGCCGCGGCACGGCTGCGGGTCAAGCCTGGTTCCCCTTCGATCAGACCGATTATATTATCGGCAGCATTCTCGCCACGCTGCCAATTGTGCAGTTAAGCCTGCCGGTGTACGCGTGGTCGCTGGTGCTGTGGCCCGGTATACATCTTGTTGCCGCCTACGCGGGTTATTTGCTCGGACTGAAAGAACGGCCGATTTGAGCGTAGCCGGGCGCGTATGATTACGGTTGTGCTTGCCGGCATAAATCTGTACTATTGTGGGTAGAAGTATAACAGGTAGCAATAAGTAGGCCAGATGACCGTATGAAGGTACTAATGCTAGGATGGGAGTTACCGCCCCACAATAGTGGCGGATTGGGTGTGGCCTGCTATAACCTTTGCAAAGCACTTGCGAAACGTGATATTGACATCGAGTTCATCCTGCCCTATCAAGCTGACCACGGCATAGACTTCATGCGTGTCACTGCCGCTTCGCCTCAGGATGTTCAGGCTATTTTGCGCAGTGGTATCGCCTATGACAGCATCAAGTATATCCTCAGCGACGGCACAACGGTGGATTACAACATCTTTGACCAACAGCAGTTGTACGAACAAGCCGTCGGGCGCATTGCCGCATTGCAGCAGTATGACATTATCCATGCTCACGACTGGCTGACGTTCCGGGCGGGTCTGCGCGCCAAAGAAGTGCTTGGCTGCCCGATTGTACTGCACGTGCACTCCATCGAACCGGACCGGGCGGGCGGACAGGTCGGCAATACGTTGGTACGCGACATAGAAGCTACGGCATTCTTCGCGGCCGACAGGATTATTGCGGTGAGCGATTTTACTCGCCAGGCAATCGTCCGCGAGTATGGCATACCGCTCGATAAAATCGAAGTCGTGCATAACAGCATCGAGCAGTCGGACATCGTACCCCTCGACTACAATCTGGCAACAACCTATCAATACCTCGCCGCGCTTCGCGCCCAAGGCTACCGCGTAGTTACCAACGTCGGCAGGTTGACGATTCAAAAAGGGCTGCCAAACCTGCTGCATGCTGCCAAAATTGTGGTTGCCCACCATCCAAAGACTATGTTCCTGATCGTTGGCAGCGGCGAGCAGTACCGGGAGTTGTTGGAGTTGGCGGCAGAGCTTGGTATCGCGAAACACGTTATCTTTACTGACTTCCAGCGCGGTAAACCCTGGCGCGACGCGTTCGCGATTGCCGACTTATTTGTACTGCCGTCTGTATCGGAGCCGTTCGGCCTGACGCCGCTTGAGGCTATCGGCTACGGCACGCCGGCGCTTATCAGCAAGCAGTCCGGCGTGAGCGAGGTGCTGAGGCATGTCCTGAAGGTAGATTACTGGGATGTTCACGAGATGGCCAACCAGATCATCTCGGTTATGCAAAATGACCCGCTCAGGGATGAACTGCTGGCGGGTTCTTCCCGGGAACTGGCGGCATTGTCCTGGGGGCAAGCGGCCGATAAGGTTTGTGAGCTCTATCAACGTCACACAGTAGCTGGTGCCCGTGCATGATACGGCGCCCTACACCGGACAATCGGGAAACGCTTACGTTTGTCTGTGCGCTGTATCACGGTTTAAAAGCGGACTTTCTATATAGTGGTCACTATCTGCAAACAATCAGCCAAGGAGTGACCGTATGAGCTCTAAAGCAATAGTGCTCTACCTCCACGTACACCAGCCCTACCGCATCCGGCACTATACGGCACTGGACAGCGGCAACGACCACAATTATTTCCAAGCTGCGTACGAGGCACAAACGAGCAACGAACGGGTACTGCGTAAAGTCGCCGAAAAGTCCTATATCCCAACCAACCAGCGCTTGCTGCGTATGATCGAGCAAAATCCGGCATTCAAGCTTAGCCTGTCTATTACCGGTACGGTGCTGGAACAGCTGGAACGATGGTCGCCTGAAGCGCTCAAATCATTCCAGGAACTGGTGGCGACGGGGCGTGTGGAGATTGTGGGCGAGACGTATCATCACAGCTTGGCATTTTTTTATGCGCGCGAGGAATTCGAACACCAGGTGGAGCTGCACAAACAGGTCGTCGGTAAGCTGTTCGGACAATCACCGAAGGTATTCCGCAATACCGAGCTTGCCTACAACAACGACGTGGCATATTGGGCGGACAAGGCCGGCTATAAGGGCATATTGGCGGAGGGCTGGGATCCGGTTTTAGGCTGGCGCTCGCCGAATTACACCTACCGGCCCGCGTATACCGATCATATCCGGTTACTTATGAAAAACTACCGTCTAAGCGACGACATCGCCTTCCGCTTTGGCAACCATGCCTGGAGCGAGTGGCCGCTCACGGCCGATAAGTTTGCTCACTGGCTAAGCGACGATCAGAACGCCACCAATTTCGACCTCTTTATGGACTACGAAACGTTCGGCGAACACCAATGGGACGATACGGGCATATTCGCGTTCCTAGAGCATCTGCCTAGCGAGTGGCTGAAGACGAACGGTAACACCTTTATGACCGTATCCGAAGCCTGCGACGCGTTTGAACCGGCAGATTACGTCGATATGCCGAACACCGTCACCTGGGCAGATACCGAACGCGACCTGAGCGCCTGGCTGGGCAACCGCCTGCAGCAACAGGCCATTGCCGCGCTGTACGAACTCCAAACGAAGGTTCTAGCCACGAATGACACGGCCCTTATCGAAGATTGGCGCCGGTTGCAGACATCCGATCACTTTTACTACATGTGCACGAAATGGTTCAACGACGGCGATATTCACGCCTACTTCAGCCCGTACGATAGTCCCTACGAAGCCTACATGAACTTTATGAACGTGTATCATGACCTCCGGTTCCGTCTAGCCGAAAAAGGGGTGGAAGTTTAGGCATGGGACGGCCGGTAGTCCTCAGTAACGGGCAGCTTTTTGTGGGGCTCGACGAAAGCGGGCTGGTGCACGACTTTTACTACCCGTATGTCGGCCTGGACAACCTTACGAACGCCCGCAGCACCCAGCACAAGATCGGCGTATGGGTGGACGGCCAGTTCCGGTGGACCAATGACGGGTCGTGGGAAATCAGTGTCAATTTTGAAAACGAGGCGCTGGTTAGTATTGTTCGCATGCATTCGGCCGAACTGGCCGTCTCCCTAGTACTGCGTGATTGCGTGGATGCGGAGTACAACGCGCTGGTCCGCTGTATACATATTACCAACGAGGCCGATCATCAGCGCGATATTCGTTTATTCATGCATCAGGTATTCCAGATCTCACGGGCCGGCCGGGCAGACACCGCCATGTACGTGCCGGACGATCATTACATCTTGGATTACAAAGGCCGGTGCTGCCTGCTGATTGCCGGCAAGATGGAGGACGACGGCGATTTCGACCAGTACTCTGTCGGGAACTACGGCATTGAAGGTAAAGCCGGTACCTTTAAGGACGCAGAAGACGGCGAGCTGTCCGGCAATGCTGTCGAGCACGGCGGCGTGCACAGCGTCATTCGTTTCCGGCGTGACGCCGGTCCGCATGAAGAATTCGGCGTTGATTACTGGGTTATAGCGGCCGACAGCCAGTCCGATGCCCAGGCAGTACATACGAAGCTTAAAAGCCGTCCCGTTGACGAACGTATTGATGCCGCGCGCAAATACTGGCACCAATGGCTGAAGCCCGCCCAAAAGCAGGTGCAAAAACTAGAAGCAGCTGAACGACAGGCACTGACGAAAAGCCTGTTAATCATCAAAGCGCATTGTGACGAGCGCGGTTCGATACTTGCCAGCGGCGATTCCAGCATCTTCAATTACGGCCGCGATTACTACTGTTACTGCTGGCCGCGCGATGCCGCATATGCCGTCTGGCCGCTGATGCGGGTGGGATTGTTCGAGGAAGCCCGCAAGTTTTTCGACTTCGCGCGCGACACCCGGCATCCTGACGGCTACCTGATGCACAAGTATCAGCCCGATCGGGCCATCGGCAGCACGTGGCACCCGTTGGTACATAACCGTGCCAAGGAACTGGCCATCCAGGAGGACGAGACGGCGATCGTCTTGTTTATGATCGGTGAGTACTACCAGCTCAGCCACGACCGCACCTATGTTGAGAATATTTTTGACAGCTTTATCAGCCCGTGCGCAGACTTTCTCAGTAAATACACCGACGAGGCTACCGGCCTGCCCCACGCCAGCTATGACCTGTGGGAACAGACGTTTCTAACCTCGACATATACTGTTTGCACTGTTATTGCCGGCTTGGAGGCCGCTGCGGAACTTGCGGGCATGCTGGGGCGAGCCCAAGCCGATGCTGTACGCTGGCGCAAAACCGCGCAAACCATGCGTGCCAGCTTGGATGCGCTCTACCATCCCGACGGCTATTTCCGCAAAGGCTTCCTGCTGCAGCCCGACGGCAACCTGGAGTATAACGACATACTTGATATATCGAACTTGTACGGACCGCTGATGTTCGCCCGTCTGCCTCTGAGCGATCCGCGTATGGCCGGTACATTGGCCGCCGTAGAACAAAAGCTGCTTAACACCTCCCCGATCGGCGGCGTGGTCCGCGACGAACATGACGGCTACTTTCTGACGAAAACCCAGTACAAAGGCAACCCGTGGATTGTATGCAGCCTTTGGCTGGCCCAATACTATCAAACCACCGGCAATGCAGATAAAGCCCGAGAGCTAATTGCCTGGAGCCTGCAACGCGCGCAACCGAGCGGCGCCCTCAGCGAACAATTCGATCCCGAAACCGGCTTCGCCCTCGGTGTCACTCCGCTGGTTTGGAGCCATGCCGAGCTGGTGAATACCCTGCTTGATACTATGGAAACAAAGGATAATAACTAACCATCGGGTTGATTAGCGATGGTAGAAGTTGCGGCCAGCTAATGGGTGTTAGCTTTACGGCCTTGGCTGTTGTACCTGCCGCTCTGTCTCAAGCGCCTGTTGCGTCTGCATGCGCAGTATTTCAGTCGCTTGTTGATTGAGCATGTTGGCATAAACAACGGCCGCACCCTTAGGGTCCGTATCGTCACCAACTAGGTGCCGTATACCCAAATTTAAGTACGAGTATAGATCGAGAAGCAGTTCGCCTCCCTGCAACTCGTGCCGCAGGAATACACTAGCAATAATACGCTCTACAGCGCCGAACTTTTGTGATGGATCAACATCACCACGGCTGAGGTAGACTACCTCGCCCGATATTCCATGTGATATAGCTTTAACTTGTTCCTCTCGGCTCAAATCTGTTCGAGTCGATCCGTGTTCCTGCTGCGACGGCATAAACTCTGCCTTACTATTTCTTCGGCTTAACTTCGTTGCGGCCGAGGTTCTTCTTTGTCTCGGTAAAGACGACGTGGCGGCGGAGCCGCGGGCTGTACTTCTTTAAAGACAGCTTTTCCGGCGTATTCATAGTATTTTTTGATGTGTAATAAATGCGCTCGCCGGATTCCACGCTCACCAGACCGATCAGTTTCCGTTTCTCACTCTTTTTTGCCATAAGATCACAATACCTTTACGTAATTTTATACATTTTAACAGATTAACCGTTCCGGATCAAGCAGCCGGCTCTTCCGGCACGACAATCCACATAATGATGTAGACGAGCGCAATTGACCCGGCGCCGAGCAACAGCAACGCAACTGCCGACAAACGCACAACGACCGGATCTATGTCGAAGTACTCGGCAATGCCGCCGCATACGCCGGCAATCTTCCTGTTTGTCCTGGAGCGATATAGTTTTTTCGTCACATTCTTCCTATCTGGAGCCCTGGGCGAGGATTGAACTCGCGACCTCTTCCTTACCATGGAAACGCTCTACCGCTGAGCTACCAGGGCGAAACTATAAGATTTTTCCTACCAGAGAATTATACAATTTTTCTCTGTAACACGTAAAGTGTGCGAATTCAGTTCACTTTGGTGTAGAGAAAGGGATTATGGCTTCACCCCCGTTCGAGTCCCCTTCGCCTCCACAAACTAAAATAGCCTACCTTTCGGCGAGCTATTTTAGCCTAGTGCAGCATGGGTCGTCTCAGAAAACGGACAAAATAGCACGTTAAGGGTGGGATTTAAGTTTATGGTAGTGGTTCCAATAGTCACCGTTTATGAGACAGCTCAGACGCTACAATGTCATACATCTACAATCAAAAAGAAGTTCATCCACCTCTTCAACGTCACACATACCAAGCGCCAGGTACGTCTTGTGCCATGGTTGCCGTGTTTGCAGAGCCAACCGCTACAGTTTTAGCAACCACGAATGAACCAAGCCGTGGGAGATAGAGTCCTTGCGCTAATTTTACCTCGCCTGCGCCACGTCGCGCCCCGGCTATATATTGGTTCGGATCGTTCTCATCGATACCATAGAATGATTTACTGTCATAATCGATCCCGACCTGTATATTGCCACTACCGCCAGGATCAAACGCTACCGCTTGGATGCCACCAGGATGCTCTTGCTGCATTTTATTAAACTCGGTAGTGTCGGTCCCAATCAGGCCAACTGCATGCCAGTCCCGCTGCCACTTTCCGGCGGCACTTGGATCACCGGGGAAAGTTGCCCAGTTACTATCAGAAGTTTCGTTGGGGATGTTGTGCCAAACAGGATTTAAGTACGGTCCGCCAGATGTTGTAAACCACCCTCTTACGGTATGCCAGTTAAATATGGCCAGACCCGTTGTCTCCAGGGTCACTGCCACAGCAGCTACGCCGCCAAGCTTTAAGAGCTGGCGTCTATTCAAGCCTTCTTTCTTCGATGGTGGTACTTGTTCGGCCATGAGTACTTATTATACGCGCTTTGCTTAATGTGCCATGAACGACGCGGCTGTTTGTATAGTTTCGTAAACCAAGGTTGATGGGCATGGAATCGGGGAGGAAAGGTATCCCGATCATGGTGTATAGGCTCCCGCAGATGCCGTATGTTCCTCCCGCATCCCCCATACTCGCTTCACCTGGCTCGTACTGCACGCCGCCAGTTTCGCAGTTTCCGCAATACTTTTGCCTGCCGTGCGCAGTGCAATGATTCGTTGGTGGGTTGTCGTGTCAGTCTTCCGTCCCTGGTATTTCCCGGAAATTTTGGCCAGCTCTACCCCTTGCCCTTGCCGTTCCCGACGATCCTGGTAGTCATCATGAGATATCAATCACAAAAGGAACTCGACGAGCGCGTGCGGGCCGACGCAGAGGCCTTAATGTCTGAATGGTGCAGGGAGAGGGATTCGAACCCCCGAAGGCATAAGCCAACAGATTTACAGTCTGTCGTGTTTGACCGCTTCACTATCCCTGCAAGTTGGAGCCACCTGTCGGATTTGAACCGACAACCTTCACTTTACAAAAGTGTTGCTCTACCGTTGAGCTAAGGTGGCGTAGTGCCTGACTCCTGCAAAGTGTACCAAAACAGAGGTCAAAAGACAACCTTGTCCCACTAGTGACAGGAAAAGATCTGCTTTAAATAACAACTCTGCGCGGTCGGATTATGCGCTTGGGCCGAGCTGAGCTGACAATCATCTTCTTTAGCTTATCCTCAATTATGTCAGCATCAGCTTCACGGCCATGCGCGCGGTAACCTCTGGCTAACAGCTCGTAGGTTTCCTTATTCGGCTCCAGTTCCACAGCCTGTTCTAGTTCGCGGAACATAACGCGTATGTTGCCGAGCTTTTCATGCACTTTTGCGTAGGCAACGTGTCTGGCGGCAAGATTATCTTCAAGTTTGAGTGCCTGCTCGAAGGCGACGGCGGCTTTTTCGTAATTTTCGGTCTCGTAATAGATCAACCCCAGGTTGTGCAGTGCCGACGGGGTCGCTTCGATGCTGGAGGCGATCTCAAAGCAATCAATGGCGTCGCGATATTCTTTTTGCTTGGCATACAGGATGCCCAGACGATTGTACGCAGCGGCGTTCCGTTCATCGATCTTCAGGATAGTAAGCAACGCCTTCTCTGCACGCAAAAAGCGGTTCTCGCGCATACCCTGGTGAGCGATGTCCCATAGCTTGCCTAAACGGGTACCCACATTTCTGGATAACGCGGCGAATTCATCGTCATGAACCCGGGCGTTCCCGTAAGCCAGGATACCGAAAAATCCGACCAGAACGAGGTCAAACATATCTACCGTAGTATACCACTTACAAGGCAAGCATTAAATTGAGGAGCACGAGTTTTGCCTGGCCGTTGCTATTGGTCTGACCATGAGCCGCGTGAACAGCTGCGAGGACTTTGTGCCAGCGCCGCTCTGCGGCCGCACTGCCGCGCCCCTGTTCCAGAGCCGTGCTTGCCATTTGTCCTAGTATAAATAGCACATTCGGCCCGAGTTCGCGCTGCTTGGCGAGTTCATCCGCCAGTATCAGCCGTTCAAACGTTGTGCCTTGCAGAATTTCCCTTGCTGCAGTAGTAGCGGCAAACAGCGGATGCTGCGTATCGGCTTCCAGCAGCGCGTGCATCAACCCCGGCAGGCCGCCGCTGATCAGCAAGGCTTTATCGACCGCCGAAGCCTCGTAACCGTCTGCCGTAAAATACGCTCGAGCGTCGCCGGACGCCGGCATAATGAGGTTTAGCAGCTGGACGCGCGAACGAATGGTCGGCAGGACGGATAGCTCGTCCGGTGCGGTCAGAATCAGCACGGTGCCGGCAGGCGGCTCCTCTATAGTCTTGAGCAGGGCGTTTTGGGCTTGCGTGGTCATAGAATGTGCATCCTCGATGACCACGACACGCGTTGTGCTGCCGCTGCCAGCCGCCCGCAGTGTCATAAAGTGGATGATGTCTCGTACCTCGCTGATGGAGATACTCTTGCCTGCCGCCCGTTGCACTGATTTGAAGTATGGATGGTTCGCTAACGCAGACTGAGGCACGCCGAGCAGTTTACTCGCAAGATAATCCGCGACCGTCGCCTTGCCTGCGCCCGGCGGCGCAACCAACAGCAGTGCATGGCCAGGATGCGCCATAAAGCGCTTGATCGCCTCCCTGGTATGTTCGTGCAAAAGCAACGGCTTCATGTCTGTAGCATAGCCTGAAAGGACGGCGGCACGGGTGCGGTGAATATTTGCCGGGTGTGGTTGGGGAGTGTCAGTTCCAGGCCCGTTGCGTGGAGGTACATACGGTCCGCCGTCTGGCCGCCGTAGAGTACATCACCAACAATGGGGTGGCCGACCCGAGCAAGATGCACCCGCAGCTGATGCGTGCGCCCGGTTTGCGGACGCAACTCCAGCAAAGAGACGTGATCGTTCAGGCCCCGGACCCAGTACTCGGTGACGGCTGGTTTACCGCCATTGGCCGCCCGGAATGTCTGCGGCCGTTTGGGGTTACGTGCGATCGGCATATCGATCAGGGCGTGATCGTGCGGCATGTGGCCAGACACTACGGCGTAGTATGTCTTCGTTACGCTGCGAGCGGCAAACTGCTTCTGCAGCCAGCTCAGTGCAGCCGGCGTTTTAGCGCATATCATCACACCGCTGGTAGCGCGGTCCAGCCGGTGCACAATGCCGCCGCGTTCACCATTCAATACATCGTAGATTCTGCTGCGTAACCACGTCGCCACTGTTCCTTCTGTACTTATGCCGCCTTTGCTGTGCGTCAGCACGCCAGCCGGCTTGTTAATGACTACCGCGGTCTTATCTTCGTATAGCACGGGCAGATCAATCGCAGGGATTTGTTCCAGCTCAGCCTCGTCATAGTCTATGGTGATGCTATCGTCCGGGCGAACTTTGTAGCCTGGTTTGCTTGGCGACCCGTTCACGAGCACGCGGCTGTCGGCAATGAGCTTGACCGTGTAAGCGCGGCTGAGGCGCGGTTTTTGCAGCACCACGTACTGATCCAGCCGGCCGCCGATACCGTTGCCCAGCTTGAATCCGGTTACTTCAGACATGTGTGCGTCACCGCCCATTGCATCCCACAACTTGTCTCGCCACACGCGGCGGTCAGGCTTCGGCGGCAAACCCGGGTCGTGCAGAATATAGCTGTCATCGCTCCGGCCGGTAATAAGCACGGCATGGTTTGAGTAGCCCTCGCGGCCATTCAGCTTTCGCCCATTCAATGCCACGAAAACCAGCCGCTTTTCGGCCAGCATCGTGTCGATATCTTCCAGGGTCGCCCGCCGGTTCTCCCAACGTACTGTCTTCAGGAATTCCGGAATATACGGCTTGATATCCAGAATATTCGAGTGCGCCAGTAGCCAGTCAAGCTGCTCATCGGGGTATGTCTCCTTCAGGTAAGTACGCCCGCGGCGAGTGTAGGTGCGATAATTGAACGGCTCAATCATGCGGATATCAAAGCCCATACGCGCCATCTTGGTAAGCGCCAGTACCGTCCATGCCGCATGGCCGTCGCGGAAGCCTACAAACTCATCCGCCTCTTGCCAGCTCAGTTTTTTGCGCAAGAAGTAACTAAAAATAGAGCGGTACACCGCCACCATGCAGCGCATGTCGCTATCGTCGTTGGCATAAAACGGCACGCGGCTCATTATTACGAACGCAGGCCCACTGCCCGCTGGACGCTCAGAAGGGTCTTGCCCGCCGCCTCGCGCATGGCTGTTTCCGAAGCCTCAAGCTTTGCCTGTAGGGCTGCTTCGTCTATTTTCGCCAGCTTGGTTTGGAACTGCTCCAGAAATGACTTGATTTTCTCTGCCACGGCTGACTTCAGCTCGCCGTAGCTGGTTTTGCCTGCCCATTTAGCACCTGTTTCGTCCAGGTTGGCGCCCTCCAACAGAGCGAGAATTTGCAGAAGATTGCTGATGCCTGGTTGCTTATCGCGGTCCAGATGAATCTCGCCGACGGAATCCGTTGTAGCGCTCATTATCTTTTTAACAGCTGCATCAGGATCGTCGCCAAGGAAGATCACACCTCTGCCGGTATCGTCGCTCTTGCTCATCTTCTTGGTCGGATCCATAAGGTCCTTGATACGGAGACCCTGGTCCTTGCCGAAGAACTCGTGCTGCTCTTTCACCGGCTTGGGCACAGTGAAAAGCTGCCCAAAGCGGGCGTTCATGCGCTCAGCAATATCGCGGGTAAACTCCAGATGTTGTGTCTGATCTTCGCCAACAGGTACATAGTTCGCTCCGTACAGCAGGATGTCTGCTGCCATTAGCACTGGGTAGTTGAATAGACCAACACTGGTAGATTGAAGCCTTTTGGATTCGTTATCCAAATATTCGTCCATGAGTTCT
>JBGPNM010000026.1:0-15389 GCA_041487535.1 Candidatus Saccharimonadia bacterium | reverse complement strand
CAAGTGTTACGTTTAAAGTGTTGGCAAGCAGCGGAACTGCGGCGCTGGTCTTCACGAGCGGGTCGTCTGTTGTCAGCTCAAAGTCCAATACAAATATCATGACATCTAGCCCTGGCGCCAGCTATACGCTGAAGACCGCAACAACCAGTACCGGCGGCGGGTCGACCGGAGGTGGATCGACTGGCGGCAGTACCACTACCACCAAGAAGACAACTGCCAGCACCCCACCGCCCGCCAAAGACACGACGCCGCCTGTGATTCAGAGTGTCGCGGTTACTAATCTGACGACCCGTTCTGCCACCATATCGTGGACAACGTCGGAGCCAGCTACCTCTGAGGTAGACTACGGTTTGGTCACGGGCTACGGATTGGCGGCTGTCGATACACACCGGGTCACCGCCCACAAGATTACGCTTAGCTCGCAACTCGTTATTCCGGCAACAACGTATCACTTCATTGTCAGAAGTAAGGATGCGGCGGGAAATCGCGCGTCAAGCGCCGATAGCACCTTTACCACCAAAGGCGCCAGTCTGGTTGTCACCGTCCTTAGTACGAAAAACGGACAGCCTATCAAGGGGGCGAGCGTCAGCTATAACGGCCAGAAAGTAACTACCGACAGCAGCGGCCAGGCAACGCTTGCGGACTTGCCGATAGGCAAAGTGATTATCGTCGTCGCGGTCGGCAAGCAACAGTCAGCAGAGACGGTCGTCATAGACGATGCGGCGCTGACAGCTGCGCAAAAAGTTGCTTTCAAGGTCGCTCCGTCATCAACGAACTCGACGTGGCTGGTCGTGGTGCCGCTTGCAGTAGTGGCGCTTATTGGTCTGTCGTTCATAGGCTATAGGTTGGGTAAGGGCGGCCGGTCCTCTGGCCAGACGCAGTACGGCCCAACCCCGCCCGTATCGACCGGCAGCGGCGGTGGACCGAACCCGCAAGCACCAGACCAGTCTGCCGTCTTTTCAGCACCCCAGCCTAATTTACCGCCGTCATCAACAGTTATCAGGCCAGGTAATTCATCCCAAGGTCCTAATAACTTAGGCAGATGATGTCCTGACGGGGCGCGTGCCTGGCCGTCTTATACAAGCGGACGCATTTCGCGCTGAAATATTGGCGGTACATATGAACTGCGTACGCCCTGTTTGTGTTTTCGTCGGAATTCCTCTTGCTATATGCGGCGAGGTGTATCAACAATAGATAGTATGGTTCGCGCTATCAACCGTCTGATCAATTCCGTACCGCCTATCCGGAAAGCTCTGCTGCTTCCCTCTTTGGCGCTGGCTACGGTCGTGTCAAAAGACGGCACCAGCGTGTACGCCAGCTCGGATAAACTGTTTAAAGGTGCTATATTCGGCCGCGATTCCCTGGAAGTGGCCGACGACCTGCTGGATGTAAAGCCGGGGTTGGTGCACAACATATTGCTGACACTCGGCAGGCTGCAAGGGGTGACTAATAACGAGCGGAGCGAGGAGCGCCCCGGCAAGATTATCCACGAGTACCGCACGACTACCATAGACGGCAAGCGCATTGACCGGACGTCACTGAGGATCTTCGAGGCGCTGGCCCGCAAATGGGGCGGCAGCGAAAAGGAGCTGGCATACTACGGCTCGGTGGACGCTACCGGGCATTTCCTGCGTACGCTGTATGCCTACTGTCAGCGGTACGGCGAAGGGATTCTGGAAGAGACGGTTCGGCAGCGCAACGGCAAAACGGTTACCATGCGCCGCGTTGTAGCTGCGGCAACGGCCTGGCTTGTTGGCCAGCTTGATGCTTCGCAGTCCGGGTTATTGGAGTACAAGAAAGTCAATCCGCTCGGGATTTCCAACCAGGTTTGGAAGGATTCCGATGAATTTTATGTTCACGAACATGGTGAAGTCGCCAACCACGACCAGCCGATCGCTTCTATCGAAGTCCAGGGACTGACGTACGACGCTCTGATTGCCGCCGCCCGGCTCTTCCCCGAGCAGGCCGACGAGTACACCCGGCGTGCCTACGCCTTCCGCGACCGGACCATCGAACTGTTGTGGCAACCGGACCGCCACTACTTCGCCCTGGGTCTTAGCTATGGCCCATCGGGCGAGATGCGCATTATCCGTACCGCCACCGCCAACCCCGCGGCTCTGCTGGACACCGACTTTTTCGTCGATCTGGATGCTGAGGCCAGGCAGACATATATCACCGCAATTGTGCGGCGCATTATGTCCAAAAATTTTCTCACCAACGCCGGTATCCGCAGCCGCTCGCTGGATATGGCGCATGTAGTGCCCTTCTGGGATTACCACGGCTCATACGTCAGCTGGCCCAAAGAGACGTACGACATCGCCAAGGGCCTGCGGCGCTACGGCTTCCCGGAGCTTGCCCGCCAGCTGGAAAACCGGCTGCTGAACTTGGTGCTTCGGACGGGCGAATACCCAGAGTTCGTCTATGTTGATGAATGGGGCAGGATTTTGTCCGGGCCCCAGACCGCGCAGACCCATGGCGGCGTGGTGCTTGTAGAGGGTGCCAACAAGCCGGAGCGCATCCAGGCTTGGACCGTGTCGGCGCTGATGGCTATCGTTTCCAGCCGCGGCCTGGTCAAGCGCAAGCATATAAGCTCCGTTCCGGTCGAATCGTGGAAGCGCGAGCTGGAACACCAAATCCTGGCCCGCATCCCCCGCATGGATTTCCACCTCAATCCTTTAAAATTATGGCTGGAGTACCCGACGCACAAGTATTATTTATCTAATCCTAAGACGGAGTAAACTCTAGAAACAATCTCAAAAAAAGCGTCGATTGTAGTAGCGGCTGGCAACCAGCCGGGCAGCACTTAACCAGGACTTACAAAAGCATTTCTGCAAGATGTCTTAACTTGTACTCTGTAATGCTTCCATACTCAACAGCACAAGAACATACCGGTCAATAAGGAGTAGGTATCGGCTAGGCGGGCCTAACTTATCCGCTACGAGGGTGGGCTTTAGTAATTGTGCCGCCGTAACAGAGGGGTTATACTCACTAGTATGAGCACTGAACCAATGGGAGCGACAAACAAAAATTTTAGTGTGCGTCTTGATTATCGTGTTATTATCGGCGCGCTGGTCGTCATTATCCTGGGGATGCTGGCCTTCTGGCGGCCATGGGAGGCCAAGTACGGCAGCAATGCGCGGACCATCGAAGTAACCGGTAAGGCCACGTTAACGGCTGCGCCGGACCTGTTTGTATTTTACCCAACCTACGAATTTCCGAATGCCGACAAGCAGGCAGCTCTCGCCGCCTTAACGAAAAAGAGTAACGAGGTGGTTAGCAAGCTCAAAGCGTTGGGCGTAGCAGACAGCAAGATAAAAACGAATGCTGATTCGTATGATTACCCGGGCCCAATGTACCCGGATAAAACCGGAGCGTCTACCTTTACCTTGCGGCTGACAGTGACCGTCAATGACAAGAACTTGGCCCAGAAAGTGCAAGACTACCTTAATACGACCTCCGCAAGCGGCGCAATCACGGCGCAGGCCAGCTTCAGCAACAAAAAGCAGACCGAGCTGGAGGGCCAGGCGCGCGACCAAGCCACGAAAGATGCGCGCAGTAAGGCCGAGCAATCGGCCAACAACCTTGGCTTCAAGCTTGGCTCCGTCAAGACTGTCACCGACGGTCCGGGCTTTGGTGTCGGTGTCTACTCCACAACTGTAGACGGCTCCGCGGCTCCAACCAGCATCGAACAGATGCCTCTGCAGCCCGGCGAGAACGAGCTGAACTACACCGTGACCGTTACGTACTTCCTGCGCTGAACCGTAGATGCGTTAATAAGCTAATACGGTTACGATTAAAATGATCGGCTATTCGGACAATCGCGGACATTTTGCGGAAAGGGCTCGTCCGTCCGCAGTGCCGAAACCCTAACGCTGTTCAAACTGACCCACCCTCACTTTTTTCGAGCACACTTTTGCGGGTGGCCTGTTAGGCCAGCCCGTGGCGTTCGGCTGACCCCTTGCGGGGTCACAGTCTCAAAAAAGTGAGGGTGGGTCAGCTATTCAAAACCATTCCGAGCCGCTACACTCTAAGGTAATGAAGATTGCTATAAAGCGCTCGACGTACGCTCGTGTACTCGTCCCGGTGCTGCTTTTGTCGATATGGCTCGTTGTCGGTGTTTTTGGTGGACCGGCGTTTGGCAAGCTGTCGCAGATTGTCACCAACGACCAATCCACGTTCCTGCCGGCCAGCGCCGAAGCGACGAAAGTCCAAAAGCTGCAAACAAAGTTCATCGGCAGCAAAGCGGTGCCCGCCATCGTCGTTCTGGAAGCGCGCCGGCGGCTGCTGCCGAGCGATTTGCGGCAATTTGTGTTGCTGCGCCAAAAGTTAGCGGGCGTGCAAGGCGTTTCCCCTGGCCAAAACAGCGTTATCGGCCCTATTCCGTCGGCAGACGGCAAAGCGGTTGAATTTATCGTGCAACTCCACGACGGTACGGACAAGCTAAAGACAGCCGTCGCAGAGCTGCGTGCCGACGTTGCCGGCGGCCTGCCCGCCGGCACTACCGGATACGTGACCGGCCCGGCTGGCTTGCTCGCCGACCTCTTTAGCGCGTTCAGCGGTATTGATAGCATCCTGCTCTATGTCGCTCTGGCGGCAGTGTTTATTATTCTGGTGATCGTTTACCGTTCGGTCGTGTTGCCCTTCTTGGTAATCATGGCTTCTACGCTTGCCTTGTGCGGTGCCGGCCTGGTAATTCATTACACCGTAACAGCCGGATGGCTGAACCTGAACAGCCAAAGCCAAGGGATTTTGTCGATCCTTGCCATTGGCGCTGCCACCGACTATTCGTTGCTCCTGATCGCCCGTTACCACGAGGCGCTCGAGCGGCACGATTCCAAATGGGATGCTATGCTGCATGCCCTGAGAGCCTCGATCGAGCCGATTTCCGCTTCCGCTGCTACAGTTATTGCCGGGGTGCTGTGCCTGCTCTTCTCGCAGCTGAACGCAAACAAGTACCTGGGCCCGATAGCGGCCACCGGGATTCTTTTCTCGTACCTTTCGGCCATGACACTGCTGCCCGTAGTGTTGCTGATCTTCGGACGCGCGGCCTTTTGGCCGTTCCGTCCGAAGCTGCTTGCCGATGGTGCCCGGCATCGGATTGGGGCCGACGCCGGACATGAGCGGCGCAGAGGCCTGTGGGGTAAGATTCCGCCCCTGATTGCCCGCCATCCGCGGGCCATGTGGCTGACCTGCCTGGTCATCCTGGCTGCGGCGGCTGTTGCGGTACCGCAGTTCAAGGCCGACGGCGTCGCGCAGTCTGCCGCTATCCTTGGCAAATCAGACGCCGTTACGGGCCAGAAGGCGCTTGCCCGCCACTTCCCGGCCGGCTCGGGCAGCCCGGCGGTTATCATTGCCGATGCGGCGAAGGTTTTGCCAGTCGTCAATGTGGTTACTCATACCCTCGGCGTGAGCACGGCGGTACCATATACGGGCCAGCTGCCGTTGCCCGGCTTATCCGCTCGCCAAGCTGCCAAGCCAGTAATTGTTGACGGCAAAGTGCTGATCAACGCTACCATGAGCGTCTCGGCCGACTCCAGAGCCGGCCAGCAGGTCGTGCAAGACCTGCGTTCCCGCCTGCGGGCGGTTGACCGGAGCGCGCTGGTTGGCGGTACCTCGGCTATTTCGTACGACACCAACCAGGCCGCGACAGCTGATTTGCACCGGATTATCCCGATTGTGCTGCTCGTGATCTTGCTCATCCTGATGCTGCTGCTTCGGTCACTGCTGGCGCCGGCTATCCTTATTGCCAGTGTTATTCTGAGTTTTACCGCCACTATCGGTGCCTCTGCCTTGATCTTTAACCATATCTTCCACTTTCCGGGCTCCGATGCTGCTATCCCGCTGTTCGGCTTTATATTCTTGGTGGCGCTGGGCGTGGACTACAATATTTTCCTTATGACCAGGGTGCGGGAAGAATCGCTGCAATTCGGAACCAGACCGGGCATTTTACGCGGCCTTGGCGTGACCGGAAGCGTCATTACTTCGGCCGGCATTGTGCTGGCATCCACGTTTGCTTCGCTGTCCGTTATTCCGGTTCTCTTTTTGGCCCAGATCGCCTTTATTGTTACTTCCGGCGTGCTGGTGGATACGTTTATCGTCCGGACACTGCTGGTGCCAGCCCTGTGCTACGACATTGGCAAGCGCATCTGGTGGCCGTCAAAACTCTGGCGCACCAGACAAAAGTAGACGTCCGGAAAAGGGTTAAAATTGTGCGTGTGCTATGCTAGCAGTAGCTAGAGTGCTACACGGCAATGATACACAAACCGCAAAAAAATACCCGGCAGCTTCGGCATCGTCAAGCGGCAACAGCGAAACAGTTGCTGCGGCGTAAGCGGCCGTTGCATAGGAAGGTGCTACTGCACCCGATAACTATATTCGCATTGCTGTGCGTGGGTGTGCTGCTGGCCGGTACGACCTGGCATAGCCTGGCGGCAACGTACACTATCCGCGCCAAGGTTCCGGCGCCGTTGCTTACCGACCCGGCTGTCATTACCAGCCCGGCGGACGGCATTACGGTAAAGTCAGCTCCCATTACCGTTAGCGGAACCTGTCCGGCCGATTCGTATGTCACCCTCACCAGAAATAATCTTTTTAGCGGCGTCGATACGTGTGACAATAGCACGTTAACGTTTAGCATTACCACCGACCTATTCGCGGGCGCAAACCAGTTGGTCGCGCAGGACTACAATTTATCTGATGATGCGGGTCCGGCGAGCCCGGGTATCACCGTTACGTACAATCCGCCGTCTCCGCCCCCTTCTTCCGGAGGCGGCGTGACAGAAACAACGCAACCTGAATCAAATACTGTTTCGCTTTCTGGCGGCAACCCATTGATACCAGCGGCGTCATTCCAGTATCAGGCTTTCCAAGCCGGCCAAGACTTTCAATGGAACATTAGTATCAGCGGGGGCACTGCACCATATAAAGTAAAGGCAGCATGGGGTGATGGCACTACGACAAACTATAAAGTCAGCAAGCCTCAGACATTTACTATCAGTCACACCTATGCTAATTCGGGGAAATATACCATTTTGGTAGATATCACTGATGTGAAAGGTGCCAAAACAGAGATTCAGCTGGTGGCCATAATCAAAGGTAAATCTCTGCCTGCGGCAACAGCAAGCGGCAGCACGGGCGGACCCAGCCGATCTTCGTATGCGCCATGGTTGTGGTTGGCCGTACCCGCATATTCCGTAGTTGCGTTGATGGCGGTTAGTTTCTGGCTGGGCGAGCGTGAAGAGCTCCGTCACCTGGCAAAAGGCCGCAGGCGTACGACCTCGCGGCCAGCCTGATATCGGCTATTTTGCCCTGGAATATGCCATAATGCTAATAATATGAGTAAGCGGCAGGTTATAATTGGCAGCGTCCTGCTTGGCCTGGCCGGGTTATGCGGAGTTGTCTACGCACTAATGCAGCTCAATCAACCCGTGCAAGGCGTTATTAAAGTCGGCCCGGCTAAACCTGGCCCGGACTCGTTCACGGTCTCGCTGGCCCCGAAAACTCAGACGGGCCGCTACGCCTCATTCAGTTATCCGGCCGGCATGACGCCGCGACGGCCCGAACCGGTCCGGGCGCCCTACGTAGCCAGCTATGCCTACAATGCCCGTAACGTCGAAAGCTGGGTGCTGGCCGTGGATATCGCCAATAATCCAACCGGCACGCTCAGCGGCAACAGCTCGTACAATCTGCGTAAAAATAACCCTGCGCAGTATCTGGAAAGCCAGACCATCGTTAACGGACAGACAGTTACTGTCATGACCGATATAACAGTTGGCAGTTTTAGCAAAGTCGCCTACTTTACGCACGGCCATCTGCTGGCGACGGTTTCGCTGCTGGGCAACGATGCGTCCGGGACCCAGCCGTTGCAAACCAGCTTCGATATGGCACTAAGCTCCTGGCACTGGTTGCCTTGAGCAGTATCACCCCTTACAATGAACAGCATGCTCAAATGGATACCGCTGTTGATGGTCGCCGGCCTAACGGCGTTCGGCGCTTTTTCGTCAAGCTCCACCTATCAGCTAAAGAGTTACAGTGTCGGAGCCGGCGGAACGAACAGCGCTTCGTCCAGCACGTATAAAGTCCAGGGATCGGTCGGCGAGCAGACCAACGGCACTGCAACCGGTACGAACGACACGGCTAACACCGGCTCGATCCAAACCGAGCAAATCAATGTGCCCGGTGTGCCGACGCTTAGTAATGGTTCCGGCACGTACTACAACAAACTTAATATCGTGATCGATACAAGCAGCAACCCAACCGACACCACCTATGATATCGCGATCCAGAATTCTGTCGACGGGTATACGACCACGAGTTATGTGCAGGCTGACGGCACGCTCAACTCCACCCGTGTCTTCCAAACGTATAGCGCCTGGGGCAGCAGCACTGGGACGCTTATCGAAGGGCTGACCCCGGGCGTCACGAACAAGGCCAAAGTGTCAGCCAACCCGGGGTTGTTTCCTCATACGGCGTACAGCGGCGTGGCAACGCTAGCTACCGTCGCGCTCACGTTGTCATTCTCTGTCTCGCCCAATTCAGCCAGTTTGGGCAGCTTTGTACCCGATACTATCGCGACCAGCTCCAGCATATCTTTTACCTTTGCGACGAACGGCGGGTACGGCGGCAGCGTGTATGTGGACGGACAGTATGGAGGGTTTCACAGCAGTTCCCAGAGTTATAACATCCCATCCGTGAGCGCCAACCTGGCTGGCCAGAGCCAGGGAATCGGGATTCAGGTGACTAACCCGAGCCAGTCTTCTGGCGGACCGCTTACCAAGGTCTCCCCCTATGGCGGTACCGGCAGTACGGTGGGAGCGGAAGCTGCTGCAGCGTTCGCCCAAATGCTGACGTCTTCGGCGGCGATTACCGGCGGTACTGCCAGCGCGACCGTGCAAGTCAAAGCGTCGCTCTCAGCCCCGCCCGCAACCGATTACGGCGAAGTCTTTACGTTTATCGCTTCGGCCAATTACTAACGCTTTGTCGGCGTTCCGGCTGTGGACAATTTGACTATAGCATTTTGATTTAATTACGGTTACGCTAGTAGCATCAACTAAGGTCACCTCACATAAGGACTATCTAATTATGACTAAGAACTACAAACTGAGAATATCAGGCACTCTGATATTGGCGCTTGCATTGGCCATCGTCCCGATGCTTAATTCTCGGGTGTTTGCCGGGGCGCTGACGAATACCAGCATACTGGAGCTAGGCGGGGCCAGCAATGTCAACCCTATGATCGTTTCAGCGAACCAAGCTTTTGCGCTTGACTTTAAAACTGTTGGAGCGGGCGCTACGACTGCGAGCGTTAACTTTAATGCTTTCACTGGCGGTACGGTCAACGGCACCCAGTCTATATCGAGTACTGGTTGTGCCAACTATTTCCCCGGTTCGACACCGCTGACAAGCGGGTCCACGCTGGCAGCGAGCGGCTCGGGTACTACTATAAGCATTTCCAACATTTCCGCGTTAGCAGCGACAACCGAATACTGCACCGTATTAACGTCAACCTCAGCGGTAACGAACCCCGGTTCGGGCGGTGTATATAGCGCACTGGTCACAGTGGGCTCCGACAGCAAGACAGCCGCCTTTGATGTGCTGAGCCTCAGCACGGACAACTCCTATACCATTAACGGTACGGTTTCACCGACCTTCACGATGGCACTTAGTGGCCTTACTAGTGGAGCCGATCCAATCGCAACGCTGTCCGCCAGTGCCCTCACCGTATCCACAGGCGCTGTTACAACCATAAACACCAACGCCACCAACGGCTGGAACCTATACGCTATGGATGCGAACGCAGGCCTGCATTCAACAAATGCGAGCCATACGATACCATCTGTCGCTGGCGGAAGCAGCGTTGACTTCAGCACGCCAGGTACCGAGCAGTACGGCTTGGGAGTCAGCGCTAATGCTACGACTAACTATACCTACACCGGAAGCAACCACGGAGGTGCTCTCAGCAGCTCTGCATTTAACAGCATCGCAACTAGTGGTACCACTGCTACGAATGTTGCCCAGACATTACACGAATTGGTAAACATCTCTGCTACCACACAACCGGCTAGTGATTACGCGGATACCATCACATTGATTGGCGCCGGATCGTTCTAGCCGCTATACTATCCAACGTATGGTTAGTACTCACAAGCTTTATAAGCTGATGTGGCTTGCGGTCTCGGTGGTATTGTTGAGCGTCTTGATGCCAAGGCCGGCCGCAGCGGCCGGGACGGCTATCAGTCTGACGACGTCGCCGGTGTCGATGAGCTTGACAATCCAACCCGGTACGAGTGTTACTAAAAAGTTGCAGCTGATGAACAACAGCGTGCAGCCCGTCAAAATCAACATGGAGCTTGATACGTTCGGGCCTAGTGGCACCAGTGGGCAGGCCATTATCAAACCACCTTCACCTGCTGACCCGTCGGTCGATTGGGTGACATTTTCGCCGTCAACATTTATCGCTCAACCAAGCGTTTGGACGGCTGTATCGATGACAATTAGTTTGCCGAAGACAGCTGCACTCGGATATTACTATGCAGTCGTGTTCAAACCGGATGTTCGTGTTGCCGAGCAGAAGCACGCAAATATTATCAAAGCCTCCAACGGCGTCTTTGTGCTGGTCGACACCGGATCGGGCAACGAAAACCGCCAGGTCAGCATATCCGGCTTCAGTGCCGACCGGCATGTGTATGAATACTTGCCTGCAACGTTCACTGTCAGCGTCCGTAATGGCGGCAATATATACATGGCGCCGTTCGGTAACATATATATCAGCCGCAGCAGCGATATGACTCATACCATCGCCGCCATGACCGTAAATGGTGCCGGGGGCAACGTTTTGCCGCATTCTGATCGCAATTTTCAAATGTCGTGGTCGGACAGCTTCCCGGTGTACGGGAATAAAACACTCGACGGGCAAGCTATTACCGACAAACAAGGCAAGCCTGTCAAGCAGCTATCGTGGGATTTTTCGAAAGCCAACAAATTCCGTTTTGGCAAATACTATGCCAAGCTGACGCTGGTGTATAACAACGGGAAGCAAGTCATTCCGGTGACAAGCGAAATTTCCTTCTGGGTAATCCCCTGGAAGTTGATCCTCGGCGCAGTCGCCGTCGTGGCCTTGTTGCTGGTGGGCATGTGGTCAATCGGCCGGACGACCGTCTGGGGCGTACGGCGCATACGCATTCGACGAAGATGACGGTACATAGCATGCGTTTGCACACTTTGGGCGAAAAGTTCCGTTCCGTCGCTATTATCGGCAGCACCGCTGCCGGCCTATGCTTCACTGCGTTGCTCTCGTCGCCTGTTCGTGCTGCTGCTCTGCCGCAAGGATTAATAGTCTCCCCGGCCATAGAACAGCTCGCGGTCGCCAGCGGGCAGCAGCAAGTCACCTTCAGCAGTACGGTGACTAATAACACTGCGTCGGCGGTCACGCTGTCACTTTCGGCGCAGGATTTCAGTTCGCTCGGTGTTAGATCCGGTAGTCTCAATTTTGTCAGCGGCCGATCTCCCGACAACTCTCACGGGCTGGCCGCTTGGATGGACGTGGGCGCAATACACCTTATGCTTGCGCCGGGAAGCAGTCAGACTGTTCCGATTACGGTTGCCCATACCGATCGTTTGGCGCCCGGCGGCCATTATGCAGCGCTATTGTTTAAAGTCGCAGCTCCCGCGGGCGCTCCTGGCAATCGCATCACGGCCAACGAGGTCGTTTCGACGCTGGTATTTCTAACGGCATCGGGGCACGAAGTAAACGCGGTTCATCTGGAATCGATAGGACAGCGTCCTTGGGCGACCCAAATTCCGTCTAGCGTCGATATCGTGTTTAAGAATACCGGCAATACCCAAACTGCGCCGCGTGGGCTGGTTACGGTGTTCGGCCCGGCTCACCGGGAAGTCGCACGGGGGGCTATTAACACCGACTCCGGCTTAGTCTTGCCCGGCACGTCGCGGGTATTCAGCGTGCCGCTGCGGCTTGAGAGATTTTTTTCGCTTCCCGGACCGTACACGATGCTTGTCAGCTACCACGCGGACGGTGTGGACAACGTAACGGTGTACAAAAAAACGATTCTGCTGGTTAAAGTGCCGTTGCTGATCGGTCTTTCTGTCCTCTTATTAGCCGGTGTAGTGTGGCTCATTCGCCGTACCGAGCCCTTCAAAAAATATATTCTGAACCGCTAATCCAAAAACCGTTAAACGTAACCGTTGTTGCAGGTCTCGCTATCTGTTATATTTGAGACTATGGCGCAAAGAAAATTCGCCGTTTTTTGCATATGGGCAGCCATAGGATTCTTGGCTGTGGGCTTTTCGTGCCTGTTGCCTGCTAGGACCTATGCAACCGCGGGGATTAACTCTCAGCTGAGTTTTGAAGGTAAGATTGTCAATTCTTCCGGCGTCAACATCGCGGACGGTACGTATAACATGGAGTTCAAGATCTACCGGGATGGTAACAGCTCCGGCACTGGCAGCACGTTGCTGTGGACTGAAGATTATCTGGTGGCTGGCTCGACCGGCATGCCGTCAACTGGGGGTGTAACGTTAACGAGCGGTACGTACCAGGTTAACCTCGGCTCAATTTGCGTGCTCGCCGGCAGCACTTGCGGCGTAAAAACCAATACCGGGGTAGATTTCAACCAACAGACGCTTTGGTTGTCATTGCAGGTTGGTAATACCTCGGCATGTACGCTTGCAGCAGGAGCCGCTAGTTTTACTAGCGCGTGCGGCGGTGACAACGAAATGACGCCGTTTGTCCGGCTAACCGCCACGCCGTACGCGTTCAACGCCGATAAACTCGACGGATTGGACGCGGCGGCACTAGGGCAGCTTGCCGCTACCCAGACATGGACAGGCACCAATACGTTCCAGCCGACCACGAATATTAACAGCCTGACCGTCATCCAAACGTCAGCCGGTTCGCCTACTGCCGACATTTTTGACGTCCAAACGGCAAACAATACCAACGTTATCCAAGTAGCCGGTCCGTCAGCCAACAATGCGAACGTAACCATAAATCCGGTCGGAAGCGGGAATACGCTCAGCCTCGGGGTTGCAGCTAGCAATACGACCATCCAGATCGGCGCGACGAACAGCGCGATTACCGATACCATTAGCATCGGCAACAACTCGAACGCTTCCGGCGGCTCAACCATCGCCATCGGCTCCAACGGAGCTACCGGTAACACGGTGAGTATCGATGCCGGTACCGGTGCCGGTTCTATCTCGATAGGAAGTTCTACCACCTCGCACGACGTTGACATCGGTGCTGGCACAACAGGTACGAACACCTCGGTCGTCACTATCGGATCTGCTAACGCAGCAGCCTCTACGACTACTATCCAAGGCGGTAACGGCTCGACCGCAATAGGCGTCCAAGCCGCAACGTCAGGCACCATATCGGTAGGTACGACCAATGTTAATACGGTCACAATTGGATCCACCGCCAATACCGGCACGCTTACGTTCGGTCGATCAACGGCCGGCGAAATTATTAACATAGGTAACGGCAATGTGGCCTCTGGCAAAACCAATACCATTAGCATCGGCGCTACGGCTACCTCAACTGGCTTGGATGCTATTACTATAGGCAGCACCGTTGCCGCATCAAGCCTCACCCTGCAGGCTGGATCGGGCAACATGGCGTTAAATGTCACCAGTGGGACTATTACCCTTGCTACCACCACATCTGGGGCCATTAACCTCACGCCCGCGGCTGGCAACAACGTGGTGGTAGGAACCTCAAATACCTCAGGTGAGTTGTTGGTTTTGGATACAGATACAGACGCCACGATTAGTGCTGGCTCAACAGCTAACGCTCCAACAGAAGTAGACGGCGGCATGTTCTACAGTTCGACCAGCCGTTCCTTCCTTTGCGGAGTAAATGGCGCCTGGGTAAGTTGCATCGGTGGGCTATTGAAATCTAATACCTCTGTACAGGCTGGTGACACTATCACCGGTTCTGGTGCAACGGCTTTTGCGACCAATTATGCTATGCCGGCCAATTATTGTACTGCGGGGCGCGTAATACGTATCACAGCTGCAGGAGTCTACGGCACCGGTACTTCCTTTACGGCTACTCAGACAATGCAGGTTAATGCCGGCGCCACCGCACTAGCTACACAAAGTGTGGCATATACGCCGGTCGCCGGCATTACCAACAAAGGATGGATGGTTAACTATACAATGATCTGTAACGCTGCTCCTAGTGGTGCATCCGCTATAGAAAGCCAGGGTATAGTAACATTTGGTACGGCAACTGTTAACAGTGGATACGCGATGCCTAACTCAGCTACCGCAAACTTCGCCACCAACGGTTCATTGACTTTGCAAGTTGAGTCGAATTGGTCGAATAGCCTGCATTCACCGACAATCACGATGCGTCAGTTTATCGTAGAAGGCTTGGGCCCGTAGGAAATATTGTTAGTACCTCCCCACGCCACCCTGACGGCCTCCGCCTTCCCCCGGAGCGCCAGCGTACGCCATCAGATCCGTTACGCACTTCACCGTAGCTACAGCTACGGTTCGCTTACGGTACGGTCTGCTGACATACGCTGGCATCACCGGGAAAAGCCGGATACTCGTCACAGTAGGCGTGGGGAGGTACTAGTTGGCTTTTCGGATTGCTTGAAGCACTTGCTTGAGCTGTGTTTGGTTTACATCAACTGGTCCGGTGACCAGTATCCATACATTAGCTTTAGATGTTGGCAAACTGACGAACGTCTGTCGCCTGATAACTCCGACAATCGCCGTACCGACATTGACTGGCCATGTAAAGTGCAACGGTACTTGATTCCGGTAGAAGGTCTGCAGATCGCTATCTGACGGTTTTTGCTGTAAAGAAAATATTAACTTCTGATTATTGCCATAACTTACCGTATAAATTATTATCCCTTGCTGTGCATTCGCAAAAGAATTTACATTCAGCGTGTAGCCCTGCGGCAGTTTGCTGGAGTCAGGATAATATATATCGTAGGAAACGCTTTTACGTATGCTCAGGGGAACCGGATCGGGAGCGGACTGAAAATGATTATAGTTATACCATAAGCCTACCAAGCCAAACATCGCTAGAGTCAATCCTACAAATAACGAAGCTAGCGCGATCTTTTTTGCGTTTCGGCGGAGCAGCTGAGAGAACGAGGTATTCGATTTATAAGCCGCAAGCGCGCGTTCGGCAGACGTGGTACTGACATTGTCCAGCAATTTTTGCAGGCTTTCCCGCCGGACGCGGACTACGTCGGGCGATTGCGGCCTTTGCTTCTTTATATCTTCAACCATTAGCTCCAATCTACAGCATATCCGGCCGTCGTTGCAACCGGGCGGGGCGGTTATGTATAATTGAAGTTTTGTAGTAACGCAGTAGGATAATCCACATACATTCGCCCTTTTGGCTGCTATAT
>JBGPNM010000025.1:0-15471 GCA_041487535.1 Candidatus Saccharimonadia bacterium | reverse complement strand
CCAATCGTCGCATTTCCTGGTTGCCTGGTGACGCATCTGACATAGACGCCGGTTGAGCCGTATTTCTTTTTCTGTTAAGAGAAAAATTGAGAAGGTGGCACAAACAAGATGCCATATTTCCTATAAGCATTGAAAAGCCCACTCCTGTAAGCCCGTAGCGGAGTAAGAAATTAGCTGAAATAATCGTCGCGATAAAACTGACAGCCTGAGCTATAACTATTCCGCCAGTCTGTCTCCGAATATTTAAAATCGTGCTACTAACTGAGTTAATTGCGATGAAAAACGTGGCGATAGCGAAAATCTGAAAAATTGTAGTGCCGCCTCTTGAGTATTGTTTGCCAAAGATATTTAACAAAAAAGGAGCAATTACAACCGCAAATATTACGGCCGGTATAAGAATTTGCGCTAATAATCGGGTAGTCTGTTTGATGTGCAGCTGTTGGCTCGCCGGCTGATGTGAGCTTTCGGCAAGTAACGATTGGGTGACGGCAGACGGCACTATATAAAGCAAGTTAGCCATCGTCCAGGCCATCGAGAAAAAAGCCACCGCCGGCGCCCCGAGGTGCCTGATGATCAGTAACGGCATGAGCTGCACCGGCAGCCCGGCGAGCACGACCCCAACGTAATTGTGAAACGTGTACCGCCGCACGCTTTTTAGAAGCGTCCAATCCGGTTTTGTCCGGATACGATAGCCGCAGCCGCGGCGCATAAGGTAATAACTGACGATAAGTGACGCCAGCATTGCCATAATATATGCACCGAAGATACCAAGCGAACCGAACGGAACGAGCAGCAGCGGCAGGATAAGCTTGACGAGCCCGAACGTTGCGTAGCCGATCGTGTGGTATTCCCCGCGGCGGTTGGCGATGAATACCGCGTCGGTGAGGCTGTTCAGACTGACGGCACTCATCAGTACGATGAAAGCGAACTTGTGCCAGACGCCTTCGAGCAGCTCAATATCTCCGCCGATTCGAGTGCCGATCAGCGCATACGCGGCTGCGGCGAAAATGGTCATGCCGGCTACAACGACCGCGGCCGCGTTGATATCGCGGCTGGGCGCTTTAGAACTAGAGAGAAAACGGATCAAACCGTAATTGAGGCCGAGCAGGCTGAAGTTTGAAATAAGGGTCGCAATGGCTATGAGCGCCGAGGCGACGCCGATATCCGCCGGGTCATATAAATGGGCAACAAAGACCCAGAAGAAAAATCCTAAAACCGACATCACCGCGGTACTGGCCATAAGATAGGTGGCGTTGCGAAACAGGCTGTCGCTGAAGAACAGCCGCCGCCCCGCATCAACACGGGCAAGGATAGCTAATCGGTTTACTTTCGGCATATGTGGCTAAGCACCGCAAAGAATGTTATCGTATATAATTGATATTATAGCACGTAAGTGTTAGACTCATACTAAAGTCATCACGCGACAGCGCTATAATCTGGCTGAAGGATAGTCATTGTCAATGTCTGAGACCAAAAAACAGCATAAGGAAGGCAACACCAGCTCCATCTTGTGGCTATTTCTCGCAATCCTTCTATTCGCCGTGGCGCTGACCGTCACCGCCACCTCGCACCTGAGCCTGACTGACATATGGAGGAACGCGGCGACGCATCAGCCGGAGCGCTACAGCGAACTCTATTTTGACAATCCGGCCCGCTTGCCGGGCTATGCCCCGGCAAAAAAGCGGCAAACTGTACGGTTTCACATCGTTAACCACGAGCATTCGACGGCAGTATACCGGTACCAGACAACCGTAACCATCGGCGGCATTACGGCCACCCATAACGGCAGCGCGGAATTGGCCGACGGTCAGGCAGCAGCAGAAGCGCTGTCCTTCACTATTCCGCATCCAAACGAAACCGCCCTCATAACTATTAAGCTTGTCGGCACCAACCAGCAGCTGACATTCAGGAGCAAATCGTGAAGGCATTGGTTGTAACGCCGTACTATTATCCGAAAATAGGCGGCCTCGAGAACTATGCCCGCCAGCTGGGAATCGCCCTGCGGGAACGGAAAGGCTGGGAAATCGTTATTGCGACCTCAAATCACGAGAGCCGTACCAACCGGGTCGAAACCGTTGACGGTATGAAAACGTACCGGTTGGCGCCGTGGTTCAAAATCTCGAACACCCCAGTTAACCCCTTATGGGTATTCCGGCTGCGGACAATCATACGGCGGGAAAAACCCGACCTGATATTGGCGCATTCGCCGGTACCGACGCTCGCCGACGCCGCCGCTTTGGCTGCCGGCAAGACACCGTTATTCCTCGTATACCACGCCGCTACCCTCTACAAGCATGATGCTCCCTTATTCAATATTATCGTCAAGCTGTACAACCGCTACCAAACCATAACGTTTAACCGGGCCGTCCGGATCCTGACTGCTTCGGACTACGTGAAAGCCCAATTCAACCCGCGCTTCCAAGCCAAAACTCAAGTGCTCCATAACTCGGTTTGGGAGCACGAAGTCGTAAAAAGCACCCAACCCAAACGCGTAGAATTTATTTTTATCAACTCGCTTGACCGCACCCACGCGTGGAAAGGGTTGGACCTGATAATCGAGGCCATGGACCGCTACCGTCAGCGGTACGGCAGCGATTTCACCCTCACCGTTATCGGGGACGGCGATTACCGGCAGCATTATGAAACAGTAACCCGGAAGCTCAAGCTTACCGGACACATACATTTCATGGGTGCTGTAACGGGCAAGCCAAAAGACGATCTGTTATCTAAGGCAACTGCACTTATAACGTATCCTACTGCCGCAAACGACGCCTTTCCGACAGTGCTCCTGGAAGCGTGGGCTAAGGGCGCGCCTCCCGTTATAGCCGCTATCGGCCCGACGCTTTCCTGCATCAACGACCGGGTTGACGGCTACCTCGTCAAGCCGTATGCCCCCGATGACCTCGCTGCGGCGCTCAATGAAGTCGTTCACACGCCGAAGGCTCGCCGCCAGGCGCTCGTGGCCGCCGGCCAAGCCCGTATCCGGCAATATTATACGTGGGAGCGGCAGGCCGACATACTTGCTAAGATAGTAAAGGAAGCCCTGTGAAACTCCTGATGCTCAGCTCCGGCTCGTATAAAAGCAGCCTGACTTTTCGAATTGTCTGCCTCGGCCAGCAGCTTGCCCGGCAAGGCTGGGACGTATCGCTGATTGTCCCGTCGGCCGACAAATATAACGACTTCAAACCGGACAAGCATGCCAGCCTCGGGCCGGTCCGGCTTATCCAGCCGTGGCAGCTATCCACCAAGTCGGCAAGTTTGAATCTGCTGCCGTATGTATGCACGTCGGCTAGGGCCATACTCCGCGCCCGCGCAGATGTTATTTACTTGTACAAACCTACCCCTATCACCATCGCCGGCTTACTGCCAAAACTGCCGTTCCGCACCCCGGTAATCCTGGACTTGGACGATCTCGGCAGCGAAGTTATGAAAGCCCAGGGACAGTCTCCGGTGCAAGTCAAGCTGGTAGCGCTGTGCGAACGTCTGACGCTGCGCTTTGCCTCAGCGGTAGTCGTAACCTCCTCGTACCTGGGGTCGCTCGTCTCTGACCGCTACCCTGAAAAACCCGTACTAGTCCTGCCAAACGGCGTTGACCCGGCCGAGTATCCTTTGATGAAAGAGCAGCCGCCCCGTCACGCGCTGTATTATTTCGGGGCGCTCAACCGCCTGGAGTTAATCGAAGACTTATTGCGCGCGTTGCCGGCCGTCATCAATGCGGTACCGGACGCCACGATCACCATTCTTGGCGGGGGCAGTGCGCTAGAGCAGGCCAAAAAGCTCGCCAAACAATTACGCATTTCGCGCGCCGTCACGTTTTCGGGTTGGATTGACATGTTTGCCGCACAAAACTACGTCCAATTTGCAGACATCGCCGTCTGCTACCAGCCGGATACCCCGCCCACCCGGGCGGCCAGCAATATGAAAGTCTTCCAGTATATGGCCATGAGCAGCGTACCGGTGGTCAGCGACGTCGGCGACTTAGGCCGGTACGTCGGCGGCACCGGCGGAGGCAAGCCAGCTGGCATGGTGGTCCCGGCCGGCGACGAACGGCAACTGTCAAAAGCCCTGGTCTACCTTCTGACACACGACGAAGTGCGAAAACAGATGGCCGTGGCCGCGCGGCAGCGCGCCGAGACGACATATGCATGGTCAACACTAGCATCCGGTTTACAGAAATTTTTACGAAAACACGCAGCAGATAAACAGGGCCGGGCGGCCCCCGAGACAGAACAGCATGCCTAAACGACCCTTTATGAGCGTGGCTGTGATCAGCCACAACGGCGAGGCAACCCTGGGCGCTACGCTAGACTCCCTCCGGCGCCAAACATACCCGCGCAACCGGTACGAAATTATAGTAATCGACGACGCCTCAGCCGACCATACGGCGGCTGTCGCCAAAAGCTACGCCGACGTCCGTTACGTCGGGCTGCAGGTGAACCGCGGCGTATCAGGCGCGCGGAATGCCGGCCTGGAAGCCGCCAAGGGAGATATTTACGTTTGTTTCGATGACGACTGTATTGCCGAACCGACCTGGCTAGCGCATATAGCAAAGGGGTACGCCAAAGGCAATCCGGCGGGCGTAGGCGGCAGGCTTACCGAACCGCAACCGGTCCGGGGAATTACGAACCGCTATATCAGCGCCTGCGACAGCAATATCGGTGTGCAACTGGCGGGGCCTAATTCCGGCAGCAAGAATCCGCTACATAGGCTGTGGCGGTATATCCAAAGCCAAGCGCAAAGAAGCAAGCCAAGCGCAATCAAGTCAACAAGAGTAGCAGTAACGGAGTTATACGGCGCCAACGGTTCTTTCCCGCGCGAAGTCCTGAACCGGGTAGGCGGCTGGCAGGAGTCCATGTCCGGCATTGAAGACCGGGATATCAGCCGGCGAATCCATGACGCACTGCCCAGACGCAAATTTTACAGCGTGCCGAAGGCGGTTATTGTCCATGAGCGGGGGCAAACGCTCCTGCAGTATCTGCTTCGGCCGTATAAGCGGGGCCCGGTTAATCTGGCATTCCATCGGAAGTACCATATTACTCCGCCGGTCTTCCCTTTTCCGTTTTTGTTTGTGTTTGCCTGCGCAAGCGTGGCAATCCTCTATCCGCTCTTGCTGCCCGCTGTTGCCGTCGCGGTACCGCAAATTCTTTACTACTGGTGGACGCTTAAAGCGCTGCGGCGCCGCGACATCAGCTTGCTGCTCTTCCCCTATATCCAGCTGGCCGAAGAATCGATGATCATCACGGGCCTCATCCGTGGCTATATACTCCTTCTGTGTGCCCGCGCCGCGCATGCAATCCGCGCAGTAGCGGGCATACTGCATCTTGCAGGCACGTTGGGCCTGATAGCGGGATGGGTGGGCATTATGCTGTGTACCAGGCCGGCTTGGCTCCATGCGGTTGTATCGGTTCCGTTTTTGCTGCTTATGCCCGGTTATTGCGCTTGGCTGCTGGCAACCGCCAAACGAAAAGAACCATCATACGGATTCCGCACCTTGGGCTACGTAACGGGGTTAAGTTTACTTATACTCATGCTGAGCGGCTTGGTACTTAACGAAGCATATGTCGTTCTCGGCATGACGCAGCCTTTTACGGTAACGCCCCTGACCTACACGATTGGAGCCACTTGTGTGCTTCTGGCGTTACTTGCCTTCGCCCGTTCGCCGCGGAGCTACCGTTTGGTCTCCGGGTATGCCGTTACACTAAAAGGGAGCGTAGCATCCGGCAGTGCAGCCATTGCCATCGGGCTGCTGTTGCCGGCTCTTGCGGCCGCTGGCGCGGTTACATTAAATAACGGCGGCCCGGACGGCTTAGCAATGCTCGCTATGGGGGCGATTGCCGCCTTGGTGCTAGTGATGATTTTCCGGCACACTCAGCTCAGCCGATACTACGGCTGGTTTTTGTACTCCATTTGTCTGAGCATCCTGCTGGCTACGTCCATGCGGGGCTGGAATATTACCGGGCACGACGTAATGCAGGAATACCAGGTATTCCGGCTTACCTTGACGCACGCGGCGTGGCATATGAACTACTACCAAGACGCGTACATGGCCTGCCTGAGCATCACCATCCTGCCCACAATCTTCCAGAAGCTGACCGGCATCAGCGACCCGTATGTCTTCAAATTCATCTTCCAGTTGTTTTTTGCATTGCTCGCCCCGGTTATGTACGAGATGCTGCGGGGCTATGTCAGCAAGCGTACGGCGCTGCTCGCCACCTTCTTGCTCCTGTCGTTTCCGACGTTCCTGACGGATATCATGATGCTGAACCGCCAGGAAACGGCGCTGTTGTTTCTGGCCCTGTCATTACTCGCGGGCCTGGATAAACAGCTGGACTGGCGGCTCAAAAGCATACTTGGGTTCCTGTTCCTCGTTGGCATGGTGTTATCTCACTATTCCACGAGTTATGTCGCGCTTGGCGCGTTGCTGTTCAGCCTCGCTCTCGCTGCTGCTTGGCGGTGGGCACCGGTACTATTACGCCGCCGGCCGGGGTCGACAATGGGGCAGCTAACGAGCATATACCACGTTCCGGTCGTCATTGGTGCGCTGTTCGTGCTCATCGCTTGGGGCTCAATCGCCACGCAGACCTCTAACAATATCTATTCGACACTCCGATCGGTCACGGCAACCGCCGGCAACCGTTCACTATCCGCTGCTAACCTGACGCGGCCGATGCCTGGCTCGACTCCGACGGCCCGGTACGCTGCAGCTGCGACTTCGGCCCGGAGCCTGCCGGCAAAAGATTACTACGCCCCCTCGGTAATCGCCCGCTATCCGCTAGAGAATTCGCCGGAAATTATTGCACCCGTAAATCGCCCCATCACCCAGATTACATCACCTGCCGTTACGGTTACCGCTGTATACAACGCTTTGCGTACAGTTTACGGACTGGCTATTGAGGGGTTTGTCGCGCTCGGTCTTTTGCTCGCATTCGTCCTGCGGAAGAACCGTGCGCAGATGCCGCTGCAGTTTCTGTTCGTTGGTGTCGGCGCGCTCGTGCTGATCGGCATGCAAGTCGTGCTGCCCTCCGCAATAAATTACAGTGTGACACGCATGATTCAGGAAGCTCTCCTGGTGTTGTCGCTGCCGATGGTACTCGCGGGCATTTGGCTGCTCCAGCTGGTCCGCATTCCTGAACGCGCCGGCGAGGCCATACTCGGAGTAGTTCTGGTTGGCTTTTATACGGTGCTGTCCGGGCTCCTGCCGGCCCTGACCGGCGGGTTCAAGCCGGTATTGCCGCTCAGCAACACCGGTTTTTACTACGAAGCGTATTACACGCATGAAGAAGAAATTACCGCGGCCCGCTGGCTGGATACCAATACGCCGGTCGGCTCGCGCGTCTACAGCGACGAATTTATGCGCCGGAAACTCATCACGTATGCCGGTATTTTTGCGCAGCCGATGCTGGTGCCGGGAGCAATCCCGCAGGATAGCCTCGTATTTCTTAGCTATGGCAATAGCGCGTTTCACCAGGTTGCCGTCTACAACGGGTCAGCGCTTATCTATTACCAGCCGCCGGTCGGCTTTTTAGACGCCAACAAAAACCTTGTGTACGCATCGACGAACGTCGCGATTTATAAATAACAGACAGCCAGGCCGTACTACCAGGCTTCATTCATGTCTGTAAGGACAAAGCCCTGTGCACGGATATCGTCGATAAGACCGGGCAGCAGTTCGCGGGTATGCGTACCGTGGAGGTGAAACAGGACAACCGCGCCGGGATGAAGCTCTGTCAGGATTGTATGCCGCATCGTGGCCGCATCGGCGCCGGTCCAGTCCCGGCTGTCAATCGTCCAGTAGCAGAGCGAAAAGCCCAACGAGCCGGCCAGGCGGCGGATGCGGCGGTTAGCCCGCCCCTGGGGCGCTCGCAGCCACTGTCCAGGCACTCCCTTCTGAATTTCACGGATAACGGCGGCGTCGGGGAGCTGGAGTAAGTTCGGATGATTATACGTGTGGTTGCCGATAACGTGACCCGCTGCCCGAATCTTTTGTGTCAGCTCCTGGTTCGCTTCTGCCCAGTTTCCGGTCAGGAAGACCATGGCCTTCACTTGCTTAGCCGCCAGGATGGCCAAAATGTCGCCAATTTCCGATTCCGTACCGTAATCATCGAATGTCAGGAGAATCGAGTCGCTCTGCTTATGGCAACGTTTTTCCGCCTCGTTAGCCCCGATGCGAAAGTCGGCATAGGCGTGCAGCACGCGCGATATACCGTGTTTGGCCCGCATGCGTACAGGGTCCACTTAGACACCCCGCAGCGCTACAAGCGCATAGCCGACAATAAGACAACTGAGTAACAATGCAACACCGCTGAGCAGTTTGAGACGCAGACTCGCCTGCGGCGTAAACTCCAGCGCCCCAAGGCACACAATAATAATCACCACCGCCAACAGCGCGCCGAGACGAAGCTGTACCAGTGGATCACGATAATTAAAAACGATATGCAGCATACGATGTCAGATATTGCCCTCTCATGCAGACTATATGATATAATACTGTAATATATTGGGCTTATATTGTCAATAATCGACAGGAGAGATTGCTACGGTTACATACTCGCGACGTTCGGGCCGGCATACGCGGCATACATGGAACCGCACTGTGCAGATCGGCAGCATTATGGCGTTCATCGTTGGATTGGCGGCTTTAGGCGTGGCCGCACATGTTTGGGCACCGGCACACCACGTAACGAGAAAACTTGCTGCCGATGTCCCAGCAGCTTCTGACACGGTTCTCACGACTGACGCTCAGGCACTCGGGATTGCTGCCGGCAGCTCATTACCTTCGCTCTCGCCCGAACAATTGACGGCGCGGCTGAACGGCATGCAGACTGCCGGCGCGCGCTGGATCCGTCTGGACTTTGACTGGAGCCTGATCCAGCCGGACAACAGCCGTACCTATGACTGGTCAAAGTATGATGCGCTCATGGCGGCTATATCCAAGCATCCCTTTACCGTGCTGGCGATTCTCGATTATACCCCGCCCTGGGCCCGCCCCAGCAGCTGTACCTCCAACAGCCACTGCGCGCCGGCAGATCCGGCTCAGTTTGCAGCCTTCGCCGGTGCGGCCGCCCGGCGGTACGGCCCGAAGGGCATCCGCTACTGGGAGGTCTGGAACGAGCCGAATAACGGTGTCTTCTGGCAGCCGGGTGCTGCCCCTTCGCGCTACACTGCATTGCTCCGCGGCACCTACTCTGCCCTGCACGCCGCCGATCCCCGGGCTTACGTCGTTACGGCCGGATTGTCGCCTCAGGCGACGGGCAACGGCTCCTATGCTCCTTATGACTTCCTGGCAGCCGTGTACCGCAGCGGCGGCCGCGGATATTTCGATGCCGTCGGCGATCATCCGTATACCTTCCCCCTGTCGCCGGCCGCCAATGCCGATGATGCCTGGACGCAGATGGCGGCCGCGAGCCATAGCCTGCGCAGCCTGATGCTGGCTAATGGCGACGGCGCCAAAAAGATCTGGATTACCGAGTTCGGCGCACCAACAGGCGGCCCGGGACCGGTCGCGACACTGCAGAATCAGAATCTTGCCGCCAGCCCCTACGTTGTCGATCCGGCGCTGCAAGCTAAAATCTTAACGGACGCGATACGGCTCTACCGCACGTATACCTGGGCCGGTCCGTTCTTCTACTACACTTATCAAGACCCGGGCACAGACCCGTCAACGAACGAGAACTTTTTTGGGCTCGTTACGGCTGCCGGCGGCGGTAAACCGGCCTATGCAGTTTTTCAAGCTGCGGCCGCTCAGCCCAATCCTTAGCGCCCTGTAATGATACGCACGTCTGCGCAGCGTATACTTCTGCTTGTTTCACGGCCAAGGTGTTCCAGTCATAGGCAGCAAGCTGGCTGGCCGCTGTAAGCTTTCTGCCCGTTGAAACCCAGAATATAACCGCATCGGCAATTTGTTTTTCGTCGAGTTCAACAACTGATCCTGTCTCGCCTTCAACAATCAGGTCTTTGGCGGCGTTTGCCGGGGCATTGACCGTCACCACCGGCGTGCCGCAGCTTAAGGCCTCGAGCGCAACGATGCCGAAGCCCTCGCGGACAGAAGGCAAGACAAAGACTTTTGCCTGCTTCATGTAACCGTAGACATCAGCTGCATTGGGAATCGGGTCCAGGATTTTCACCTGCTCTGAGAGTTTAAGGTCGCTCACGAGGCGTTCGAGATTGGTGCGCTCGATGCCGTGGCCGATAACAATGCAGCGGATTTTAGGATCCCGTGCGGCAACCAGACCCATAGCCTTGATGAGCACGTCGACATGCTTGTCTTTGACCAGTCGCCCGACGTAGAGCACATCGCACGTATCTTCGGCTGGCTGTGCATCGTTGATAGCGGCAAAATCGACACCGGAGGCTACAACATCAACACGCTTTACGCGATGGTGGTACGTTGCCAGCAGCAGTTTGGTCCGTTCTGATGCCGCAGTAATTCGGTACGGCAACTTGATGCTCAGCTTTTCAACCACTGCAGCGACGAGGCCGCTTTTCCCCATGTAGCCCACCCAGTCGTGCGTGGACAGGGCTTCATGCCAGGTGCCATAGAGCTTCTTGCCCCGCAGCCAACAAATAATCCAGGCGCTAAACACCGGGAAGAACGGCATGTGGTCGACATCAAGTACGTCAAATTTGACGAGCAGGAGCTTTAAGCAAGCAAGACCGAAGAGAGCTCCTTCTTTGATGCTGCGGCGGTCACCATGGTACATATCGTAGTACCGTGAAATAGCATGCAGCCCAACACCGTCTTCCGTACGCGTCTTCTCCGGCCCTTGCCACCAGTGCATGGTGTAAATATGAACGTCATGGCCAAGACCAACCAGACGCGTGCTCAGCTCATACAGCCGCTTTTCTTTGCCGCCTTTGTTGTACGGATAAATGGCGTCTGATACAAATACGATTTTCATGATTTAATTGGACACTACTATTTCTTTGGCGGCCGCTTTTGCAATCTTGGACCGGGGCGTCCATAGCAGGTTCTTGGCAAACATCTTTAGTATCGGAATGCTATCAATGGCGCGTATCCCGGTACCGAATGATCGCTTGTGATAACTGATTGGCACGGAGTACATGTCATGTTTCATGCGTGCCATTTTAGTTATCATCTCCATCTCGAGCGCGAAGCCGGATGCATACAAATGCGGCACAAGCTCCTCTATGATGTCGCGTTTCCAGGCATAGTACCCGCTCAGGACGTCGGTAACGTTCGCCCGGTAGAATATCCGCACGATGTGCACGCACAACCAGTTGAAGCCGCGGTTGCCAAAGCGCATCGGCCGGTCATACATCTTCCCGCCGAGCCGCGATCCGATAACGACTTCACAGAAATTGTGGTGCAGCGGTTCAAGCAGGCGCAGCGCCTCATCCGGCCGATACGTACCGTCTCCGTCGAGCATGACAACATAGGTGGCATTGGGGTGAATGTTACGGAAGCCAGTCCGCATTGCATAGCCCTTACCTTGCCGGGGCTCATGAATTACCCGAGCGCCGGCTTGGCCGGCGATCTCGGCAGTGCCGTCCGCAGAGTTGTTGTCAACGACGAGAATATCGAAATCGAAGGCCTCTTTCACCAGCTCGCTAGTATGAAAGCCTCGTACCACCTGATCTATGTTTCCAGCCTCGTTGTAACACGGGATGACAACCGTAACGAGCTGCTTGACGCGACTGCTCATGTACCGCTCCTGTTCGCCCAATTAAAAACGACCAATGGCGCGGACACCCTCGGTCGTTATTCTGAGATGATTATAGAGCAATATTGCTGAGATAGCAACGATGTATTACCACTATACAACTCTCGCACATTTTATAGGAGAGTAATGCCCCGAAATGCTACGGTAAATTCCCGGCTCTTAAGCCGAGTTTACGTCAACCGGCCGCAATTTGATGCCTGGCCTAAGAATGTTGTTGACGAGCTGATCAATTTGGTCGTTCGACAAGTTAGCTTTTACTGCATAGCCCTCAATGCGGTTTTCGCGGAGCCCCTGGGGCGCGTCCGCTTCATTCAGGTTGGAGACAACGAATACCTTGATATCTTTGCCCCACTCAGTCGAGCGCATCAATTGCAGTACCTGATTGCCCGCTATTTTCGGCAGCATCAAATCCAGAAGCACCAAGCTCGGACGTTCTTTTTCAATAAGCACCACAGCCTCTATGCCGTCATGCGCGACAAAACAAATGTAGCCCAAAAGCTCAAGCCGGGTCTTGTAAATATCAGCCAGGCTGGCATTATCTTCCACAATTACGATTTTCGCCAGCGAGCCGAATTCATCCATATGCTTCATTCTAATACAATCGGTCCGATTGCCAAATTCACAAATTCGTACCGTCTTATTACTATGGAGCCGATGCATACGCTGCAGCACAGAGACGCCTAGTGGATAAACTCGTACCGTCCGGCCGCCGCAGGCGGCATCGCCCTATAGTCCACCTTGTTAAAGCCAACGACATTCATTTCGGATATATGCCAGGTGCCGTTGGCGTCAACGCTCTCGACGTAAGCAACATGGCCAGAACCCCAACTGGTCTGCATTATCGCCCCGCGGGCAGGGGTGTGGTCCACGGCGTAGCCGCCAAGCTCTGCCCTGCCCGCCCAGTAGACCGCGTCTCCCCAGGTATTTGGTACGGGCCTGCCCATTTGCGCCCGGCGCAGGGCGGCCCAGTACGTGCAATTACCAAAGGCGTACTGGTCACCGGCATACCGCGTTGTCGGCGAATAACCGGCATAACCGGAAATAAACGCGCTCGCAAACATTTCCGGCGCCTGGCATATGATCGGCATTTTTGCGCCGGACATCGCCAGGTGCTTGCAGTAATAGGCGTGGTCATCGCCGTACTCCTCGCTGATACCATACGCATAGGATGCAGCTGCCGGCCGTATAAACGCATTGACCGCAGACACCATAAGCACTACTAGGAGGGGGACAAATAACAGAGCCCCCAGGCCCAAGCTAACCTTCACCTCTTTCGGCAACGACAAGAAGGCATCTTTTGCCCGTATCGGCAGCAAATTTCGTAATTCAGGCATAGCTTAGCCGCTACACGCTCCCTTAGATTTAATACTATTTGAAATATAACAATATTCTATGCTTATTGTCAACTATGCTTGCCCTGGGATGGCATGGCTGCAGCTTGTGCCGACGGAGTAAGCCATTCTCCGCTACAGCCAATTTTTTGCACTGCCACACAATTACTGTTTAAATATAAAGCTGAGGAGGAGACTGTGAAACCAAGCGAAGCGGGACTAATCCTAGAGGGCCAAACTGACCTTAGCTATGCTGTGTTGGGCGCCAAACTAACGGAATTCCCCGAACTGGTGTCTAGTCTCAACGTAGCAGCCAAGCGGGTGCATGCTGCCTTATACCGACAGGCGCTCCAAGAAGTGACTGATGAAGACGTCATTGCTACCCTGATGGCAGAAGCATCTGCCTGCCTGGGTTACTTTATGCCGAACGACGACGAAAGCGTCAGGGAAAGGGCCGCCTGGAGGAAGGCTGACTTCGATTCTAAAACCACGCCTGTAGTACTACACCCTGTGCTTACGTCAATGGTATTGGAAGGCTTATGGGCCATAACACAATTAAACCGTTGGGATGCTATACGGCACCGTGTGAGCCGAAACGTAGCCCGGCAGCTGCTGGATGCTGCAACCGCTCGACCTGACACAACCGGATCAGGCGGATAATGTAACCGCTCTCCGAACGGCAGCTAAGAGCTAATTCACATCTCCCTGTCGGCCAAAACCAAAGGTCGGGGTCCCCATGAAACCATGTTTCATGGGGTGTAGTGTCGCCCACTTTCAATCTGTTTTTTACTTGTCACCGTACTCTACAAGTACGCTTCCTCATAAGAAAACAGATTGAAAATCATGGGCGCTGTTTTGGTTTTACCTGTAACAGGGGGATGTGAATTAGCTCTAAGATTTACCCTTGTCGGTCAGCGCCTGCAACGCTACAATATACTCGAATCTTATCCAAAGAAAGGTTTTATGGCAGTTGAACAATTAGTTGGAGTAACAGAAACACGTGCCTATCAAACACCGATCATAAAACTGCTGGGCGAAATAAGCAGCGAAAGTATATGCGAAGGTTGCCCAGGCCTCTACCAGGACGGGTGTTGTATGGCTAACCTCGCAGGCAATGACCCTGGTGCAGGTCACGAAGACGAGCCAGCAGTCTGTGAGGGATGCTCGGGATTTGGCACACCAGGTTGCGCCTGCCAACCCCAGCAGCCATGTCAGTAATTGTGGCGCAAATACATAGGTTCGCCAGGTGATTTTCAAGATATCAAGTAAGGAGATGTAAAAGATGACACAAAACCATGAAATGCCTCCTGCGCAACCGGATGAGGCCGATAAGGCCCTAGACGAACTACTGGAGGAAACACTAGTAGAGCTGGTTGATGAAGGAGCAATGACCGAAGAAGACGCTGATGTAGTTCGTGCCCGAAACTACACTCTGGCAACCGAATAGCACACCTTGCCGTGTTCGCATGTCACGTCCAACAACGCGTCTTGTGTCAAGATTTTATGCTCTGGGAAGTGCCTTTCGTTAGCCGATCCATCGCGAGTACAGGAAGCAAGTGTTTTTGTTGATCAATTACTATGTGTAGTATAAAATAACCGAGCCAGCTTAACGGGAGACGCATACATGGCACAAGAACTACCACATCAACTCACGGACGAAATCGCGCTAAATACTGAGTACCTACAACTCACAAGAGATTACATTGAGGCCAATGCTGATGAGGCTACTGAAGAAGGAGCGCGAGAGTCGGAGCGAGCCTACGATGACTCTAACGCAACAGCGTTGCTGCTTGACGCGGAAGCAATCGAGAACGACACGACCGGGCAGTAACGCATAACTTTCCGCATTGCGTAAAGCGAAACGAGGCAGCACCCTTACAGACCTTTTGTATACGTTTTCGTCAACCGTTTAAATACCCATGCCAAAGCTCTTATCTTAGTTTACCCTTATACGATCTGATACGTAGCTAAAACGATCCCTTTGTCTTCAAACGACTTTGTTTCGATAGGTTTAAGCTGTCCTTGATACTACCGTCAAAGAGACGTTTCCCAGTCCAGGTGCTAGAGGAAGAATCAAGAGATGATACTCGCCAATGAGACCACGTTCCTTTAGCGTTATACATCGCTCGCGCATACCGCCTTCACGGCTCTCGAATCTACAGTACGCGTCGCCGAATGCAACAAGAGTGTTGTTCTTACGAGCCCTGTTGATCTTGGGTGCCCTCCTGTGCAGAACCCTGCCCCTCCTCGCCACCCGTACCTGCCTCCGGCAAGGGGAATAAAGCCTCCTTTATTGCCCCGGCTAGAGTTTCTTGGGTAATCGTTGGCTCGGTCTGAGCGCCTTCACCACCCTCCCCGTTAACTTTTTCTTGGGACCCACCTTCGCGTTCGAAATAATTTGCCATATAGTACCCTCTTTCATTTAATTCGCAATGCCCGACTTGCGCGGGCAAAGTGTG
>JBGPNM010000024.1:0-15665 GCA_041487535.1 Candidatus Saccharimonadia bacterium | reverse complement strand
GATGTCGGCAGGTTTTGCACTGTATGTCTTTTTCATAATTATTTATCCTCTTCCGTGGTCTCGGTCGGCTCTTTCGATGTTTCGGCCGGAACTTTTTTGGCTGCAGGCTTGCTTGCTGCAGCCGGCTTTGCAACCGGAGCCTCCTTTAGGTCATCCACAAAGCTGACCCGTGCCATCTGCGTGTTATCGCCGCGACGCACGCTAGTCCTTTCAATCCGCAAATGCCCGCTCACGCGGCCTTGCAGCTTTGGTGCAATGCTGTCCACTAGCTTGTGGGCGCTGGCAACGGTTTGCAGACCGCTCAGAACCTGGCGGCGGTTGTGTAAGTCGCCTTTCTTGGCCTTGGTGATCAGCTGCTCTACGTACGGGACAATCTCCTTGGCTTTGGGCAGCGTCGTCTCGATAGATTCATCACGCACGAGCGCATCAGCCATACCCTTAATCAGAGCGCGGCGCGGCCCGCGTTCGCGGTGAAACTTACGACCTTTATATCCGTGCCGATGCATATTACAACTCCAGCTCTACGAGCTTTTCCTTCACTTCGTCCAAAGCCTTGCTGCCAAAGCCCTTCAGTTCGCGCAGCTCAGTCTCGTTCAGGGCAAAAAGGTCGCGGATAGTGTGAATGTCGTTATTAATGAGCGCATTGGCGGTACGGGCAGACAGATTCAGGTCTTCAATGGGTGTACCCAGAACGGAAGCCTCGTCGCCCTTATCAGTGCCGGCGTGCCCCAGAACGCCGCCATCAGAGCTAGTAGGTTCGATAGCCACGCGTGTTTTGCCGGCCAATGCCGTGTATTGGTTGACCAGGATTGCGGCTGCCTCTTCAAAAGCATCGCGGGGTGTGATTGAACCATTAGTTTCGATGGTAATGAGCAGCCTGTCGAAGTCCGTTGCCTGGCCGACACGGGTATTCTCCACCTTGTAGCGGACACGGGTTACTGGACTAAAGATGGCGTCAAGCGCGATGTGGTCGCTTGGCTTCTTGGCAGCGCTTTCGTCTATCTGACGGTAGCCGCGGCCGATTTCCACCACAAGATCCATCACGAACTTGGATTTGCTGTCGTCAATGGTAGCAATGACGTGGTCAGGGTTTACAATCTCGACATCAGCATTGGCTTCGATATCCTTGGCGGTGATTGCACCTTTGCCTTGCTTAACGATGCGCAGCTGCTGCGGCTCGTCGCCGTAAACCCGGAAATGGACACCCTTCAAATTCTGCATGATAGCGACCACATCTTCCTTAACGCCAGGAATGGTCGTGAATTCGTGTGTGGCACCCTCGATCTTAAACGAGGTAACTGCCGCACCGGCAATGCTGGAAAGCAGCACACGGCGCAAGCTGTTGCCGAGCGTCATGCCGTAACCACCGTGCAATGGCTCGATGCTCAGGGTGCTGCTCGTTGCGCTGTTGTCGTCTACTGCGACGATGCCCGGGGTATGAATCAAGTTTGACATACGTTTGTACTAACCTCCTTTAGCGTGAGTAATGTTCGACGATTAATTGCTCATTGATATCTGGTTCGGTATCGTCACGCGTGGGCCGTCCGGTCACTTCAATCGTGACTTTCTTGCGGTCAACCTTCAGCCAGCCGGGTGTTGTCGATGGCGCCGGGCTGATGTCGTCTAGTTTCTTGAAGTATTCGGTACCAAGGCTGTGCTCCCGGATTTTTAGGACGTCGCTGGGCTGCAGCCGTATGGAAGGAATGTCGACGCGCCGGCCATTCAACATGAAGTGTCCGTGAGTCACGAGCTGACGAGCGGCGCGGCGGGACGGCGCGAAGCCGGACCGGTACACAATATTGTCAGCGCGCTGCTCAAGCAGTTGCAACAGTACGGCGCCGGATTGGCCCCGGCTGCGATTGGCTTCACGCATAAGATTGCTGAACTGCCGCTCAAGCAAGCCGTACAAACGCTTCACCTTCTGCTTTTCGCGCAGCTGAACCGCATATTGGCTGGTTTTGCCGCGCATGCCGCCTCGACCGCCGCCATGTTGTTGGCCGGGCGGTGTCGGCCGCTTGACGAGTGCCTTGTGCGCCTTGGGGTGCAGTGCATAACCTTCACGGCGGCTCATCTTAACAATAGAACGTGTATCTCGTGCCATATGCTATGCCCTTCTCGCTTTCCTGGGACGGACACCGCCATGCGGCATGCTGGTCACATCTTTGATAGCGTCTACCTGAATGTCCAGAGCGTTTAGCGCCCGGACAGCGGCGTCGCGGCCAAGGCCGACTCCCTTAACGTAGACGTCGGCCTTTGCAAATCCATACTGCTGCTTAGCTGCCTGGGCTGCTTTTTCGGCCGCAACTTGCGCGGCATACGCGGTGCCCTTTTTCGACCCGCGGAAACCGCAGGAACCGGCGCTGACCGTAACGAGTGCGCCGCCTTTTGGATCAGTGAATGTAACGATTGTATTATTGAAGGTAGCCTGCACATGTACCTGTCCTTGCGCGACGGTCCGCTTGGCTCGCTTCTTCTTGGGGGTAGTGGTTGTAGTTGTCTCTGCCATACTATTCCTTCAGACTTACGTCTTTGACGCTGCTTTCTTAGCGGTACCGCCAACGGTAATCTTGCGGCCGCGGCGGGTGCGGGCGTTTGTCTTAGTACGCTGGCCGCGCGACGGCAGGTTGGCTTTATGGCGCAAACCGCGGTAGGAATTGATATCCTTCAGCCGCTTGATGTTGCCGGTGACAACGCGCTGCAGCTCGCCCTCGACTACAAACTCGCGGCTGACGATGTCCTGGATGCGCGAAATCTCGGCATCGGTGAGGTTCTTAGCACGGACAGTCGGGTCTACTTTTGCTTGGGCCAGGATATTCTGGCCGCTCTTCGGGCCGATGCCGTACAAGTAAGTCAGGGCAACCTGAATCTGTTTATCACTCGGGATTGTCACACCGGAAATTCTTGCCATCTCTAACCCTGCCTCTGCTTATGCTTCGGCTTAAGCTTATTGATAACGTATACTCGACCTTTGCGCCGGACAATTTTGTCATCCGGGCTGATCTTCTTGACACTCGCACGCACTTTCATCCCGTTAGAATGCTCCTTTCCTGCGGGTACCCGTTAGTCCTAACGATAGTTCTAGCGGGTAGATGCGGATCATAGGCTCACTATGTGTATTGGGCCTATGACACACTGCATATATAAATATTGAACGTTCTTGCTAAAACATTCGCAGAATGGTGCAGCCCTGTGAGACGTAAGAAAGGTAAACCTATGCTTCGCTCACTACCGCGTACCGTTCGGTAAATGTCCTAACACTTTATAGCCGTCGGGTAATCCTGCCCTTAGTAAGGTCGTAAGGGGTCAGCTCTACCGTCACCTTGTCGCCCGGCACAATACGGATAAAATGTTTCCGCATTTTTCCTGCGACGTGGGCAATTATTTGATGGCCGTTTTCGAACTCTACCGTAAAACGAGTACCCGGGAGGGTCTCTAATACAGTTCCCGTCAGCTCGATCACTTCTTTATTAACAGCCATGCAGATAACAGAGGTTCATTATAGCAGAATGTACGGCTAACTGTAAAGGGTCTTGGACTATCATGCTTGGGTACGTTCTTTGGAACGGTCCTTACGGCGAAATGGCAGTAAACTGAAGCGGCGCTTCTTGGCGCTTTCGATATCTTCAGAAGACAGGTCCGTAAAGAAATCCGGCTCGCTGTATTGGTCGTAGGTGACCATTAGCGCGCGCGATTCGATAGCACGCAACGTCTGCAAACTGACAGCTACGAGGATCAGGATACTCGTACCGCCAATCGCGATATTGGTGCCAAGGAACATTTGAGCCACAATCGGCAACAAAGCAAGCAGTCCCAGACAAATGGCACCAAACAGCGTCAGCCGATTGATGACCGCACTCAGGTAGCTTTCGGTCTGAGCGCCCGAACGGATGCCCTCTATGAATCCGCCTTGCTTCTGCAAATTCTCGGCGATCTCCTTAGCATTAAAGGTAATGCTGGTATAGAAGAACGTAAAGACAAACACCAGCAGAAAATACGTAGCCGGATAGATAAGCGGTGTAAAACCGCCAGCACGGAATGTCGCGACAGACGGCGGCTGGAACCAGGTCGCCAGATTTGTGCCGATGTGCTGCAACCGTACACTATGATTGTTGGTGAGCAGTTGCCCCGCGAAGCTCGGTACACTTAGGAATGCCACCGCAAAGATAATAGGTATAACGCCGGCGGTAATCAGCTTGACGGGCAGCACCGTAGTGACGCCGCCGTACGCACGGTTCCCCTGAACTCGTTTGGCATAGTTCACCGTAATGTTACGCGCCGCTTCATTCAGTTTGACAACCGCCCATGTTACCAACAGCGCTGCGGCTAACGCAATGCTGCTGAACAGGAGCGACCGCCGGTCCAGCAGAATGCTATGCCCAAAGACTTTGAAGTGATCATTGGGATTAAGAAACGCCGTGCCGATCCCAGAAATCGTTTGCGGCAGGCGGCTGACAATGCTGACCGTAATAAGGAGCGAGATACCGTTGCCCAAACCCTGCTCTGTAGCCAGCTCGCCCAGCCACATTAACAGCATGGAGCCGCCGCTCAACGCCGCAATCATGAGCGCCCACTGCACCAGCGACGTGTGCGCGGTAATGTCGCCGATGCCGCCGACGCTTTGCGCGGCTTGCCGGATAAGATAGATCGAACCGATGGATTGGATGATCGCCAGCGGCAGCGTCAGCAGGCGCGTATACTGGTTGATTTTCTTCTGTCCGTACTCGCCTTCCTTGTGGAGCGCCTCCAGCTGCGGGATAGCTTTGGTGAGCAACTGCATAATAACTGAGGCGTTAATATACGGACCCAGCCCGGCGATCATAATGGAGAAATTAGCCAAAGCGCCGCCGCTCAGGACGTTGACAAAGCTGAGCAGCTGCGGCGTATTGGCTGAATTGAAGAGGTTCTGGAGCACCTGCCGGAGCGTGGATGGGTTGCTGAGCGGCACCGGAACATGCGCGAGGATGCGATATACCAACAGGATGCCCATAACCGCCAGAATGCGCTTACGCATGTCACGGTTGCTAAGCGAACGCCAAACTACTTTCCAGTTCACTGCTTTGTTTCCCTCATCACCTTTCGCTTCATTTAACCATATATCGCGGTGAAAACCTATACCAAAAGGTCACGGCAACCATCGCCAAACAGAGCTTGTTTACAGAACAGCCAACAGTATTGGCTACACCTTTGATTTTTCGCGCGTTTGGCGCTGCTGGCGCGGAATCGATTCGAAGGAACCGCCGGCCTGCTGGATAAGTGCAACCGCTGTGGCGCTGGCGGCTTGCAGCCGTACCGTGACGCTACTCTTGAGGTCACCTCTGCCAATGATGACCTTGATAGTTCCGAATGCATGGGCAACCAAGCCATGATCAGCAAGCAGCTCAGCATCCACGGTCTTACCCGCAAATTGTTCCAGCTCGCCAGTGTAGACGACCATGGCTTTTGGCTGATGGTTCTTAAAACCAGGGAGTTTGGGGAGCTGCTGCATAAGCGGGTTCTGACCGCCCGCAAACCCTGGGCGGCGCTTGGAACCGGTACGTGCCCCCTGGCCCTTCGTACCGCGCCCGGCCGTCTTGCCTTTGCCGCTGGCTATACCGCGTCCGACGCGTTTGCCGGTCCTGTGATTGGCAACAGTTAGTTCGTGGTATTTCATTGGTCACCCTCTTCGACTGCCGTACCGGCAGCTTTCTTGTCGGTGCTGTTGGACAGCCTCCCGCGGCCTTTACGGCTCTCGGCGGTTACCCAGCTTCCGGCTGGCTTCAGACGGCACAGGGCCTCGATAGTCGCATAGGCGGTGTTGGCTTTATTACTGGAGCCCAGCGATTTGCTGAGCGCGTTGCCAATGCCGGCAACTTCAAGCAGCGTTCGAACAACGCCGCCGGCAATCAGGCCGGTTCCGGCGCTTGCCGGCTTTATCAGAATGTTCGCGCCGCCTACCTTCGCTTCGGTTTCGTGCGGCACCGTACTCTTGTAAATAGATACCGTGACCATATTTTTCTTTGCCACGTCAGTCGCTTTCGTAATAGCGGCCGTTACGTCGGCACCCTTGGCGATACCCACGCCAACGCAGCCCTTATGGTCGCCAATAGCAACAAGTGCGCGAAAGCGGAAACGCCGCCCGCCCTTAACAACCCGCGCGACACGATCGATGTGTAACGTCCGTTCGTCGAACTGCTTTTCTTCGGCGGCAGGTTCCGGACGCCTGGACGAGCCTCTTCGGTTTTGTTGTGTAGCCATCATAATTAGAACTCCAATCCTCCGTTACGCGCAGCGTCGGCCAATGCCTTGACGCGGCCGTGGTATAGCTTGCTGCCGCGGTCAAATACAACTTGGCGAATTTTCGCCGTTTTCGCCTTTTTGGCAATCTCACTGCCGACCCAAGCCGCCCTTTCAGTCATCGTTCCGGTCGCCTTTGAGCCGACTGTTGAGGCATACGCAACAGTGCGCTGTGCGGTATCGTCAACCAGCTGAGCGGTGACATGTGCATTGCTGACATAGACGCTCAGGCGCGGCCGCGCGGCATCGCCGCTGATAGTTGCACGAACGCGCTGAGCACGAAGCAAGCGGTTGTGGAGTTTATGTGCGAGTGTGTTCATGACATTACCTACTTATCCTTACCAGACTTGCCGCTCTTGCGAATAATGCGTTCTGCGGCATACTTAATACCTTTACCTTTGTATGGTTCCGGTTTCTTGAGCGCCCGGATTTCCGCGGCCGCCTGACCCACCTGCTGCTTGTTTATGCCGAGCACCGTTATGGTGTTCTGCTCAACCACAGCCATAACTCCTTGCGGCAACGGGTACATAACATCATGCGAAAAGCCAAGGTTAAGCTTGAGCGCCGCTCCCTGCATAGCAACGCGGTAGCCCACGCCGTTTATCTCCAGCTTCTTATTAAAGCCTTGCGTGACACCGATAACCATATTATTCAAAAGTGTGCGCATCAGGCCGTGCTTGGCGCGAAGCTTCAGCTCGTCGCTCGCGCGCGCAACCACTAACTGGCTGTCTTGCTGCGTCACTATAATGCCTGGCATGGTGAATTGCTTCAGCGTGCCTTTCGGCCCTGTCACGGTGATTTCTTGGGGTTCGACAGTGATTGTCACGCCGTTCGGGATTGCGATCGGTAGTTTTCCTATTCGACTCATAGTTATTGTTCCTTTAATATACCTTACAAATCAATTCGCCGCCGATACGTTGCGCCTTGGCCTCGTCGCCCGTCATCAGGCCCTTAGAGGTAGAGACGACGACAATACCGCGGCCGTGCTTGACGACTGGGATTTCCTGGGCATTCACGTAATAGCGCCGGCCCGGTTTGCTCAGACGGTCGATTTCGGTAATGCGCGCATTCTGCCCGGTGCCGTTCAAAACCAACGTCAGCGTCCGGTCGATGCCTTCGCCGCTGATGCGGACGTCGTCAACGAAATTGTTGGCCTTAAGCAACTGAGCGATCGCCGCCTTCATCTTGGAGTGCGGCAAGCTGATCTCGGCTTTACTCACCGCAATAGCATTGCGGATACGGGCCAGCAAGTCAGCGATAGGGTCAGTTGTGACAATGATGTTCATAGCTTACCAACTCGCTTTCGTTACGCCGGGTATCTCGCCCTTTGAGGCGTGCTCGCGAAAACTCAGGCGGCTGAGGCCAAACTGGCGCATGTACGCCCGCGGCCGGCCCGTTTCGACACAGCGGTTCTTCCACCTGGTCGGCGAGGAGTTACGCGGCAGTTTTGCCAGCCCCTCAGAATCTCCGAGCGCCTTCAACTCGGCCCGCTTCGCAGCGTATTTCTGTATCATTTTCTGGCGCTTTAGGTCGCGCACAAGAATCGATTTCTTAGCCATATTACTTATTCTCCTTGACGTAATATGAGACAAACCTACGGTTTTTCTCATCGCGCGGTGCGCGGAATGAATCCGCGCTCCGGCTGCTCTTTTCCCTGTTAACAGCCACCATTACTTGCTCTCCTTTTCGAACGGCATTCCAAAACTAGCGAGCAATGCCCGGGCATGTTCAGACCCTTTGCCTTGGATTACGAATACTACCTGCAGGCCATGCGGAGTCGTAGTCTCGTCGAAAGTCAGCTCGGGGAATACCGACTGGTCGGTAAACCCGAGGCTATAATTGCCCTGACGATCAAACGCCTTGATCTTGACGCCATGGAAGTCACGCAAGCGCGGCAGAACGATGTTAATCAGGCGGTCCATGAATTCGTACATCCGCTCGCCGCGTAAGGTGACCTTCAGCCCGATCTTGCTGCCCTCGCGCAGTTTAAAACTGGCGATAGATTTACGCGCAACTGTTACGACGGGTTGCTGTCCGGTTATCTTACGCAAGGTGTTGATGGCCACTTCCATCAGTTTCTTATCATCTTTGGCACGGCCCAAGCCGACATTCACGACAATCTTCTCTAACCGCGGCACCTCGTGGACATTCTTGAGCCCGAGTTCGGTCTTCAAAGCCGGAACAACGTCACGAATATACTGCGTGCGGAGGCGTGCCGCCGTTGGTTGTGTTGTTGTTGCTGAGGCCATCATTTTATCTCCTTGCCCGAAGCTTTGTAGACCCGGGTCTTCTGCTCGCCGTCCAGCTTGTAGCCAACGCGGGTCGGCTTCTTACTGGTAGCGTCGAGGATACCGACTTTACTCACCCAGACCGGCTTTGTCAATTGCACGATGCCACCTTGCGGATGGGTCCGGTTTGGCTTGACATGCTTCTTGACAATATTAATGCCTTCTACAGTTACTTTGTTGTCGCTTGGGTGCACCGCCAGAACCTTGCCGGTCTTGCCCTTATCCTTGCCGCTGCGAACCATGACGGTGTCGCCCCTGCGCAAGCGTATTTTATAGCGTTTCTGTTCCATTACAGTACCTCCGGGGCCAAGCTGATAATTTTGCTGTAGCCCATATCACGCAGCTCGCGGGGCACGGGCCCGAAAATACGAGTCGCCCGCGGTTGCTTGTCATCGTCAATAATGACTGCTGCATTATCGGCAAAACGGATGGTTGAGCCGTCCTTGCGGTGAATCTGATCGCGCGTGCGCACTACCACCGCTTTAACGACCGTCTTCTTCTTGACTGTGCCGCTCGAGCTGGCATCTTTAACGGTCGCCACAATGACGTCGCCCACGCGGGCATACCGCCGGCGTGTCCCGCCAAGGACCCGGATGCAGAGAATCTCTTTGGCGCCGCTGTTGTCCGCGACAACCAGGCGCGATTCTTGCTGGATCATTTTAGAGCACCTCCTTGCCACAACATGAGACAAACCTGACGGTTTTTCTCATCGCGCCGGACTTGGAATGAATCCAAGCTCGGACTGCTCTTTTCCAACACGACAGTCGGGAATGTCATAGTATTTCCTTGTCGGAATCGCGCAGCGTTGGCTTCTCGATGATTCGCTCCAGCCGGAAGTGTTTGCGGGCGCTCAGCGGCCGGGTTTCGACAATTGCTACCTTATCACCAACTTGCGCGGTGTTCTGCTCGTCGTGCGCCATAAACTTTTTGCTTACCGTGTACTGCTTGCGGTAAATCGGGTGTGTCTTGCGCGTGCGGACAGTGACGACAATCGTCTTGTCGGCGGCACTCGAAGAGACGGTTCCGATAATTGTGCGTGTCATTACATGTCCTCCTTTGCGAGTTGTTCGCCAAGCACAGTTAACATACGGGCTAAATCCTTGCGCTTGCCGCGAATCAGCCGGACATTATCCAGTTCGCCCATATGCATACGCCGCTTAAGCTCGGTAATCTCGATGCGTAATTTCGTACTCTCGCTGGCAAGGTCAGAAGTTGATAATTTGCGGATGTCGGCAACTTTCATAGCTTCATGCCTCCTCTCGGGTTAGGAACCTGGTCTTCACCGGCAGCTTGTGACTGGCGAGGCGCATCGCTTCCTGGGCGACCGTCACGTCAACACCCTGCAATTCAAATAGAATGGTACCGGGGCGGACTTTGGCTACGAAGAACTCCGGATTGCCCTTGCCGCTGCCCATTTTCACGTCCTGCGGCTTGCGCGTCACCGGCGTGTGCGGGAAGATGCGGATCCAGATTTTGCCGCCGCGCTTGATGTAGCGGGTCATAGCCTGACGGGCGGCCTCAATTTGCCGGGAGGTAATGCGTTCATGACCCTGCGCCTGCAGCGCAAAGTCCCCAAAGGCGATATAGTTGCCGCTGGTGGCGACACCACGAATTTTGCCCTTGCGTACCTTGCGGAACTTAGTTCGGTTAGGAAGCAACATGTTACACTACCTCGCCCTTGTAGATCCACACCTTCACGCCGATGACGCCGGCGGCTGTCTGAGCGTGAACCAGCGCAAAATCGATGTCTGCCCGCAGCGTATGCAGCGGTACTGATCCGGCCACTTCTTTTTCGCGGCGCGACATCTCGGCACCGTTTAGACGTCCGGCAACTTGTATACGGATGCCTTTGGCGCCGGCGCGCATGGTGCTGGCGGCGGTTGATTTGATCGCGCGCCGGAAGCTGATACGGCGCTCCAGCTGGTGAGCGATATTCTCTGCAACCAATTTAGCGTAGAGCTCCGGCTTCTTGACTTCCTCTATGTTTACCCGCACCGGAATGCCGTAAATCTTCTCGATCGTGTCTTTCAATTCTTGCGCACCTGAGCCGCCGCGACCGATAACAACGCCTGCTTTTGCGGTATTAATCGTGACGGTCACGAGGTTGGCGGTACGGGCGATTTCTACGCGGTTCACCGCGCCGCGCGAGCCGACCTTATCCTGAATGAGTTTTCGCACAGTCAGGTCGGCACCCAAGAACTTGGCGTAGTCGCGCTTGTCCGCAAACCACTTGCTGCGCCAATCTTTGTTGACCTGCAGGCGCATTGATATTGGATTGACCTTCTGGCCCATTACTTTGTCTCCTTCGTGGCTGGCTTAGCCGGCTTCTTGGCCTGACGTGCTTCACCATCAACAACGACGCGGATATGTGAAGTCTTGCGTTGAAACGGCAGCGCCCTTCCGTGTGCGGCAGGCCGGAACCGTTTCAGGCGAGTACCAGGCGAAACGCTGATTTCCACGATGCGTAAGGTATCCGGCTTGAGGTTGTGGTTATGATCGGCATTGGCTTTAGCGCTGGCAACGACCTTCTTGACTGCAATGGCGCTGCGGCGCGGCGTATGCTCCAGGATGACCAGAGCATCGGCAACGGTGCGGCCGCGCACGAGGCTGACCACCACACCGACTTTGCGCGGGCTCATACGAACGCCTTTGGCAACTGCGATGACTGACATAGTTTACGCCGTTCCTTTCGCGGATTTGCCGCCATGGCTGCGGAACTTGCGAGTCGGCGAAAATTCACCGAGCTTATGACCGACCATATTCTCCGTAATAAACACCGGCACGTGCACTTTGCCGTTATGGACAGCCACCGTGCGGCCGACAAACTCAGGGCTGACCGTGCTGGCGCGCGCCCAGGTCTTTATAATTGTCCGATCTGAAGAACCGAGCGCTGCGATCTTCTTTGCCAACTTGAAGTCGACGTATGGTCCTTTTTTTAGTGAGCGACTCATATACTACCTTACTTCCTCTTGGCCGCGTGACGGCTTTTTACAATAAACTGTGCGGTGCTCTTGCGGCGGCGGGTCTTAAACCCTAAGGTCTTCTGTCCCCACGGCGTACGCGGCGCCTTCGCCATGCGATGCCGGCCACCGTCACCACCACCGTGCGGGTGGTCAACAGCATTCATAACGACACCGCGCACGCCCGGGCGTATGCCAAGATGGCGGCTGCGGCCGGCTTTGCCGATTTTGACGTTCTGGTGCTGGTCGTTACCGACAACGCCGATGCTTGCCGAACATGCAAGGTTAAAGAGGCGCACTTCGCCGCTCGGCAAACGCACCTGGGCGTACCCATCTTCCTTGGCCATCAGCTGAGCCGTGTTACCTGCGGCGCGGACAATTTGAGCGCCGCGGCCCGGCTGTAATTCGATGGCGTGAATGGCGCTGCCAATCGGGATATTTTGTAACGGTAGGCGGTTGCCTGTTTCGATCGCCGCCCCTTCGCCGCTGCTGATTATCTGGCCGACTTTCATCCCGTTCGCAGCAAGTATGTAGTGATAGGTGCCGTTCTTTTCTTTGATACGTGCGATCCTGGCGCTGCGGTTGGGATCGTATTCGATCTGTTCGATAGTGGCGCTCGTAGCGCTGGCAAGACGGAAGTTGACCAAACGGTAGAAGGATTGCGCACCGCCGCCTTTGTGGCGGGTCGTAATGCGGCCCTGGTTATTGCGGCCGCTGCCGCGGCGCTGGGGCACCAGCAACGAGCGAATTGGCTTCTTCGTGGTGACATCATCAAAATTCTGCGTCGTCATGCCGCGCCGCGCAGGGCTGGTCGGATTGTACGTGCGAATAGCCATTATCTGCACCTCCGGTTTATGAGACAAACCTGACGGTTTTTCTCATCGCGCCGGGCTTGGAATGAATCCAAGCTCGGGCTGCTCTTTTCCCTACTAAACTCATGGAGGTTCATTACTTATCTCCCTGCTTCTTGAACATTCTTAAACCCCGTCCGGCTGTTTTACCAGCGACCGTTGGCTTTTTGCTTTGCTCACGCAGTTGTTTGGTCATAGCTTTGTCGGCCTTCTCCTGGAGTGCTTGTTCTTTCTCTTCCGTCTCTTCAACGGCCGCGAAGACTGGCAGGCTAAAGCCTTTGGCAAGCTTGACGTAGGCCTTCTTGGTGTCGCTGCGGGCACCGACGTTGCCGCGGCGATGGCCGGTAAGAGAAATCGTACTCTTCGGCTTGCCTTTAACATTGGCGACGTTTACCGCCTCGACCTGCACGTCAAATTGCGCTTCTACCGCACGGGCAACCGTATGCTTGGTAGCGTCCTTTGCCACCGTAAAGACGTACACATTACCTGTCTGTGCCTGCGCGTACGTCCGCTCGCTGAGCCGCGGCTTCAGGACTAGCAGCTTGCTCATGACTTGTCTCCTTCGGCGGCAGCTGCTTTCGGCACCACGCCGAGCCAGGCAGACACCATGTCGAGCGCCGGCTTGGTCAGCACAATCGCATCTGCGTTCAAAACCGTAAACACGTTCAAATAGTTGGCGTGGGAAATTGTCAGGCTTGGTACGTTACGGGTAGCGCGCTCGATATGTTCGTTCTTTTCGCTGACGACAAGCAGCACGTTACCCTTCGCGTCAAGCTTCTGCAGCAGGTCAACCGTTTGGCTGACTTTGGCATCTTTCGGCTCAAATGCCTCGATCACCCGGATTTTCTTGTCGGCAGCGGCCAGACTGAGCGCTTGGCGGAGTGCCAGCCGCTTAGCTTTTACCGGCAGACGCATCGAATAGTTTTCCTGGCCGGTCGGGCCGAAGGCGATTCCGCCGCCGCGCCAGTTAGGGACACGGCTGGAGCCGACACGGGCCCGGCCTGTACCTTTTTGTTGCCATGGCTTCTTGCCGCCGCCCCTGACAAGGCCGCGGGTCTTGGTGATTGCCAGATTCTCGCGGCCGTTTGCTAAGTATGTCGTATACGCAAGCTTCAGAAGCTCGTGGTTCGTCGGCACGACCGTAAAGACAGCGGTGTCGAGCTTGGTGGCAGTTGCGACCTTCGTGCCTGTCTTGGTGTAGGTTAGCGCATCCATCACTTGGCTCCCTTCAGAATAACGATGCCCTTGCGCGGACCCGGCACAGCGCCGCTTACGCCGATAATATTGTGCTCAGCATCAACGAGCGCTACGGTCAAATTCTTGACGGTTACCTGTTCGTGGCCCATTTGTCCGGCCATACGCTTACCCTTAAAGATCTTCTGGGGGTACATAGAGCCGATAGAACCGACGCGGCGGTAGCTGCGGCCGCCGTGCGTTTTGCGGCCGCGCTGGAAGTTGTGCCGCTTGATGGTGCCCGCCCAGCCTTTGCCTTTGCTTACTCCTGTTACATCCACAACGTCGCCAACTGAAAAAACCTCGAGGTTGATTTTTTGTCCAACTTCGAGGTCTTCAGGGGCTTGCGGCGTGCGGAACTCGCGAATAATCTTCGGGAGCATGCCGGCAGCCGTAAAATGGCCAACTTGGGCCTTGTTGACGTTTTGGCTCTTGGCCTCTTCAAACCCAACTTGCACCGCGCTATAGCCGTCAGTTTCTGACGACTTAATTTGCGTGACAACGTTGGGACTAGCGGAAAGCAAGGTCACTGCAGACACAACACCATCATCACTGATGGCACTAGTCATACCGACCTTCCGAGTAATAAGCGCTTTCATAGTTACCTCAACTTAAATACTACTATTGGTAAGTCCCGCGCAACTTGTTAAGCGTGCGGGCGGTGCATAAAAATGCTTGGTGATGGACGGTTTCTACCCCTGTTATTGGATAGACCTGTGACATTCACCAAGTTGTGAACTTTATGACTTGTATAAGAATAACACGTCTAGATAACTTCTGTCAATGTGTTGCAAATATTACGGCGACTAATATGTGATATACACACCGACCTGCGTCCAGAACCCTACCAGCATCGCCACCAGCAGCACTGCATACTCAATCTTCCGGTCAATTCTAAAATGGTCGTGCATCGCAAACAGCAGGCCAAGAATAAAGCCTACGGGGATAGGCACCTGGGACGTGCCAGACCCATTGGCTACACGCAACCAAAGTGTGCCGACGACAAGATACAGCACCAGCTTCAGGACATAGACGCTGTCCAGCTCAGCCGGCCGCCGGCGGGTTTTAGCAGCGCTAGACTTTGTTTTTGCCATTACCATTATTGAAGCATACGCCATGCGCATCAACAAGAAATATCTCGCATAGGTATACCTGCCATCGTTGCACATTGGCAATGATATGTTAGTGTATATTCTATGGGGTTCGTACCAACAACTGGTAGGGAAGCTGCAGAAAACGCCGTCAACCTTAGCGGACTGGCTATTATCCCGTTGGGACTACTTGACGCAGACATTGCGTGCTGGTATGCAAGGATATCCGACAAAGATGCGCCGCCAAGTGTGACAAGAAGCATTGCATCCCGATTTCATGACCGCGCGAATAGAACAGCCGCTTTAGCACGATCTACCTCCGAAGCGATGACAAACGGCCTCCGTACCCACGAAACCGAGCAGCTGCTCGTGCTCGTGGCCGCGCGGTATGCACTCTCCCGACTACTTGGCGCTCTGGTTCCTGACGACCAAGCGTACGCGGACGGCAGCGAAACGTTCCGCGGGACGGTAGAAAGCAAGATACTCATTGAAGTAGGGCTCGGTGGTACCGCGCTCGGAGCGTTCGACGTCATTGTGAACAAAAACACACTGGCTGCCGAACCGTTAAACGTTACATTAAAGTCAAGCGCCGACAAACAATGGTACTTTAGGCTATGAGCATGGATTGTATGTTGCCGCGGAAACGCCGGCAAGAGCCTCTGCCTCCCTTGTGGAATTGTTAACGCAGAAAACCGGGAGTGTCCAAGGGGCAATACGGATTATCGACGCTGAGCACTCAGCCCGAATTGAACCGTACTTGAGCCGTGCCTATCTGGAGCGCAGCGTAGCGTGATTGTTCCATGTTCAGCGCCTCGAGCATCGCTTTAGCCATGCAAAAACCGCAGAGTTTCTCTAGACTTAACCCCAGTTCGACATAAGAGCCTCCTTTCTGTCTGCTAGATAACAGGGCGTAAGCCCTGTTATCCTTTGTTTGTAAGAACAAAACAAACAAGAAAAAGAGGCTCATAT
>JBGPNM010000023.1:0-15715 GCA_041487535.1 Candidatus Saccharimonadia bacterium | reverse complement strand
GGCTATCAACGAGGAAATCGACCGGCTGCGGCATGCGGCCACCGATTCGCTGCTGTCACGGCGCGACGTGATTATCGTAGCCAGTGTCAGCTGTATATACGGCATCGGTTCGGCTGAAGATTACGGCGGTATGGCGGTAGCCGTGAGCAGAGGCGAGCGGCGCGTGCGGGACAAATTTATGCGCCACCTGACGGATATTCAGTACCAGCGTAATGATATTGATTTTCACCGCGGAACGTTCCGTGTGCGCGGCGACGTGGTGGACGTCTTTCCGGCAGGCGAGGAAGTGGCGTACCGCATTGAATTCTTCGGCGAGGAAGTGGAGCGCCTGACCAAGCTTGACCCGCTGACCGGTGAGGTGCTGGCCAGCCTGGAGAGTCTGAAGATTTTCCCCAGCAGCCACTATGTCACGCCGCAAGAGAAGCTACACCAAGCGCTAGCGCAGATCGAGTCAGAGCTGGCCGGACGGCTCCAGCAGTTTAGGGCGGAAAGCAAGCTGCTGGAAGCGCAGCGCCTGCAGCAACGGACGCGTTTCGACCTGGAAATGCTGCAGGAGACCGGCTTTGTGAAAGGCATCGAAAACTATTCGCGCTATCTTACCAACCGCGAGCCGGGCGAGCAGCCGGCGACGCTGCTGGATTACTTTCCCGACGACTACCTCATGTTTATCGACGAGTCGCACATGTCTATTCCGCAGGTGCGCGGCATGTATAACGGCGACCGCGCCCGCAAGGAAGTGCTGGTGGAGCACGGCTTCCGCCTGCCCAGCGCGCTGGACAACCGGCCGCTGACCTTCACCGAATTTGAGCGCCACATGAACAGAGTGGTATACGTGTCGGCTACGCCGGCGCAATACGAGCTGTCACGCTCTCCTGAGCCGGTCAGTCAGATTATCCGCCCGACCGGTTTGCTTGACCCGCGTATAGAAGTGCGGCCTATTAAGGGCCAGATCGATGATCTTATTAGCGAGATACGCGAACGTACGGACAAGCACCAACGGGTGTTGGTAACGACGCTAACCAAACGCATGGCTGAAGAATTGACGGATTATTTGAAGGATCTGAACATCAAAGTAGCCTATTTACACAGCGACGTTGACACGCTGGACCGCACGGATATCCTGCGCGATCTTCGCCTGGGCGTGTACGACGTGCTCGTCGGCATCAACTTGCTGCGCGAAGGGTTAGATTTGCCGGAAGTATCGCTGGTGGCGATTCTTGACGCCGACAAAGAGGGCTTCTTACGCAGTGAGCAGGCGCTCATCCAAACGGTCGGCCGCGCCGCCCGCCACATCGAAGGGACGGTGGTTATGTATGCCGATCACGTTACCGACTCCATGCGCCGGACGATTGACAAAACGCAGCAGCGCCGGCAGGTGCAAGAGGCGTACAACCAATCGCATGGCATTACGCCCAAAGGCATCAGCCGCAGCGTGGAGAAGGGGATGCGTCCGGAGCTTCCGGAAGAGGCGAAGGGAGCCAAGCTCGACCTGAAGAAAATCCCGAAAGACGAATATGGCATGCTTATAAAAGATTTGTCTGCGCAGATGGAACTCGCCGCCGCCAATCTGGAGTTCGAAAAAGCCGCAGAGCTTCGCGATATTATCGCCGATATTAAAAAGAAGTTATAATAAATTTTTGCAAATTTAGTAATCCGAGTATACTTTGTCTACTATGGCCTGGAGTGAAGCTCGTCCTACGTTTGAAGTTCCTTTGCCTCGTGAGGCAGAAATGGCATATGGCACTGTCGTGCAGCCGCCATTATTCCCCGAGGAGGTGGGGTTGGTTGCTCTGAATACTTCTGAATCACGATCACGATATATCTTAGATAACTACTTAGACGCACATGATGATATAGAAGCTATAGACGGCAACAACACACAGACTACATTACTCCCGTTTACTATGGAGACAACTGTAACTGAGGTCGAAGGTCCGGCTGCTATGAGCCTGCTTCGCGAGGCGACCAAAATGCTGGCGTGCTGGCTTGATGATGCGCGAACGCCGAAGGAAAACATGGTGTTATTATCAGCAATTCTTGAAATCGCAAAGCCGTGGCATACAGTTTGTGGGTATCCTGCCGGTGAAGCTGAGAAGTCGCTTTTCGATGTGGTAGCATATATCGCTGAGGAACTTCCTGACACGTCCAAGAGAGAAGCGAACTTTCTTATCGTCAAAACAGCGGCGGCAGTAGGAAACGCAGAGCTAACCGAGGTGATGCTTGAAAGCAGTGGGTCCTGGGAGCCGGTCGTAGAGCAATGTCTTGTTGGTGGTGACTGCATCGAAGACTCGATTGTGCATACGCTTCTGGAGACGCTGGTGCTAGAAAGACAGTACGGCAAAGCGCGGCGGTTTGTCGAGACGCAAGCCACAGCTGATCTTTATGCAGTACGGCTTGCCTATCTATTGGAAAAGCATAGGCCGGAAGCCGTGGAACTGGTAAGGCAAAAACTGGCGCTCGCTGGAAGTGACAAAGCGTCATGGGGTGCCGGTGAAGAGCAGATAGCGTGCTTGCTCATTCAAGCTCAAGCTGAGCGTGCCAGCTGGGTGGACCATTACCCGGCCGATCAAAAAATGACTCCTCATATCAAACTAGGCCAGATTCAGCTGGCATGCGGGCATAAAGAATTGGCTCGTCAATCAGCGCGCGACGCATGGTTGCTTATAACGGAGCAACTACAGGCGGCGACCGTAGAGAACCGGGCTGTACATTCGGAGTTTTGGTTCTACGATGTTGGCATGCTGGCCGCGAGAACGGGAGAAGAGGCGATCACAAACGAGGTGCTCGCCGCGATCTTACAGGCACCTTTTCCCCGTAGTGAATCTTCTGAGGAAGATCGTGAAGATTTATATAACACAGTTCTCGCAGAACGTGAGCGTTGCGTAAGATCGGAGGGGCAATCGTTTCAACCAATGGCTGCCAACGGGGCGTGTGATGTAGCTAGTATTGAAGAAGCGGTTAGCCTCATCTCTGCGCCCATACATAACATTTATGACGCAAGACAGGCTGTGGTGCTGCTCAGTGCTGCTGCCCTCCGGCTTCACGAACTGTCCGTAGGCAGCAATGTGGACCCCGTCTTCACCACTGCCGGCGCTATCGCTATCCGTGTTGTCGGCATCCCTCGTGATGTTTTTTGGGGGCTGGCTAACGAAGACATGGACGATTGATAGCTGTCACAATAATAGCGAAGATAGAGGGAACCCTATTTGTGGCGCCCCATCAGGCTACGGTTATCGAGCGGCTGGAGGCAGCTGGCGCCAACCCGGAGTTCAAAAAAGCCGCAGAGCTTCGCGACATTATTGCCGCCATCAAGAAAAAGCTATAGTGAGTAACTTGGCCCTATTTTGATCCCTGCTTTGCCAAGCATATTTTTCCCCAATTGCCGCAGCCAGAAGCTAAGCGTGTGCGATTCGGCTTCCGCTTGCCTGACGGCAGCGATAAAACCCGACACTTCCTCGGTCGATGTAGGCAAGCGAACATGCCACACGCTAAGATCTAAACTCTCAGCTAGCAGCTTCGCATAGAGGGAAACCTCAGGGATATTCCAATGTTGCGAGCGATCGTCATGCTTTTTGATCGCTGTGTCATAGTCATGGCTCACGATTCTCAGGTTGTCTAAAGTCTCAACAAGACCAACGTACGGCGGGAGCAACGAGAAGAGCCGTTCGCCGAAGCCGCTTCCTTTGGTCCCTGGCCTGAGATATGTCTGGTCCTTCACAAGGACACTAGGTAGTTTATAAAGCGTTTCTAAAGCTTCAAGCAAGTTTATGAGCTTGCTTCTCCTGACGTCGGGCTCAAGCACGGCAAGCTGTTCCTTGATCGTGCTTTTGTTTAGCCTTGGGATAAGCTCAGCACGGCGTTTAGTGCCACCTTCATCTACGTTCCTAATATGCCAAAGTGGTGATATATCTCCTTTATAGCCAAACCCGACACTTATACTATCGAGAGGTACGACTGCCGGTTGCAGGTGGCTCTCTGCTTTCGCACTTTTTAGCTGTAAGCTGGCACTGATAAGTACCCTGACAGCTTCACCCGCTTGGTAAACATTGTTTATTACGGGCACTCTCGCGAGCAGCTCAAGTGCTTGCTGCATAGTTTGTACCTCGACTGGAGCAGCTTGCTGCCTGGTGATACTAGGCTCAGCGTTCGGTATCTTCCAGACGAGTGTAGCATGGGGAAAGTGTTGCATAACAAACGTTGCGGCCTTTGATTGACCCTTAGCAACCTGATATTCCATCAATGCATCAAAAATCTTTGTCCGCAAAGTCGTTTTTAGCGCTGGTACGTCTCCCCAATAGCGCGCGAACGGTTCGGCGTCAATGAGCCGGAGGACCGTTACGACCTCTCTTAATGCCCCTGCTTTGGCTGCCTGGATGCCGAGTTCCCCAAACCAGAACTGTGGGTTTTGCGCTTGGGCGGTTCTTTCTTTTGACTTTAGCTGTTGTTGAACAAGGGTTAGCGCCTGCTGTATCGTCTGCCGGGCTAAGTCTCCCTTGCCGCAGTCGAGTTGTACGTCGGCAACAGTTTGTAGACTTGTAATCCTTGCGCTTGGGCTAGAGCGTGCCAAGTTCTTTAATTCAAAATCGGCGTCCGTGACAATGCCCGCTATGGCCCCATCTTGTACGTCACCCCCCATAGTTTCGTCCCACCTAGACAACAATGTGCGCAGCACCAAGCGGGCGATAGAGGGGCGGAGCTTCTGCTGCGCCCGGTCAACCGCTTCCGTTCCTATGTTATTTTCAAGTAAATATCGGAGCCTGATGAGTGAGTAACTATCTCCGGCTCTGGTCTGAGCGTAGTAGCTTGCTAAGTGGAGTTTTCCTTGTTCGACCAGTGATGCCAATATGGCATTTTCCACTGCTTCGCGTTTTTTAACTCTGTCACCGGTTGCATCAGTTGATAGACTCAATGACGGGTGTTTACGTTCAACGATAGCCCGCGCGATTCCGACCTGACCGACCCGTGCGGCCGTGAGAGCAACGTCATAACTGGCTTGCGGTATCATATCCGCAGGCAGCGTTTCGGCAATCGTGATTGCTCTAGCGATGATACGGCCTGTGTCATCTTGCGAAAATACTTGTCTGACAGGTTCTGCTAAGCTCAATACACTGCGCAGAAGGTACGTATTATCTTGTGGTGTATTTTCGGCGTAATTGAGGAGCCACGGTTTAAGCGTTTGGACCGCTGTGTTTATTAATACTTGGGCAGGAGCGTAGCCATGCCTCTCGGCTACCGTAACAAACATTCCTGGGATCAGGTCCGGCTGAATCAGGTCGTTAGGAAAACTGACTGGCGGAGATTCTGGTGCTGACATACGTATGTATGTACCATATACTTTTAGTTTGACATAGGCAAACAGCAGTAAAATAAAGTCCGTACTACTTTGGAAATCGAGGCACCGGGCACGCAAAAAATATCTGCTACAATTACACGTAATGAGCAAACTTACACGCGAGGATGTATTGAAATTGGCTCGATTAGCCCGGCTGGACCTTACCGAAGACGAGGTTGAAAAGTTCCGGCTCGAACTGAGCGAAATCCTGCAGTATGTGGAACAACTGCAGGCGGTGGACGTGTCCGGCCTGGCGCCGACGAACCAGGTAACGGGGCTGACCAATGTCATGCGCGACGACGAAGTGCGCGACTACGGTTACGCACCGGAGGATTTGCGTAAGAACGTACCGGAAATGCAGGACGGCCAGATTAAGGTTAGCAGGATGATTGCCTAATGGGTGCCGTGAGCCAATGGCCGCCGATTGCTGAAATTGCCGCCAAAGTGCAGGCCGGCGAGCTGAAAGCTGCCGATCTGGTGGAGCGGGCGCTCAAGACAATCGCCGAACAGAAAGAATACGATGTGATAATCGCGACGATTACTGAGCGCGCCCGCGAGCGAGCGAGATCAATCGACGCGGCCGTTACCGGCGGCGAACAGGTAGGCCGGCTGGCCGGCGTGCCCTTTATTGCCAAAGATAACTATCTTGTGTTTGGCACCGAAACAACCGCGGCCAGCAATATGCTGAAGGGCTTTGTGGCGCCCTATCAGGCTACGGTTATCGAGCGTTTGGAGGCAGCCGGCGCCATTTGCGTAGCTAAGGCCAATATGGACGCCTTTGCGCACGGAGCTTCCACCGAAAACAGTGATTTTTTTGTGACCAAGAACCCGCGCGACAAGGCTAGGGTGCCGGGCGGGAGCTCCGGCGGTTCGGCCGCAGCCGTGGTGCTCGATATGGCGCCGTTCGCGCTTGGCACCGATACCGGCGGTTCTACGCGCCAGCCCGCCAGTTTCGTTGGTTGCATCGGCTACAAGCCGACCTACGGGCTGTTGTCGCGTTCGGGTATTGTCGCTATGGCCAGCAGCACCGACACGGTTGGTACGTTAGCGCGCACTGTTGACGATGCGGCGCTGGTCATTGATGTTATGGCCGGGCGGGATCCGCTGGACAGCACGACCATTGAACGTGACGGTGCCGGCTACACAGACCTGTCTGCCGAGGGCGTGGCAGGTAAGAAAATCGGCGTCATTAAAGAGTGGATGGGGGCGGGTTTGCACGAAGGCGTAAAGCAGGTCATCGATCAGGCCGCCGACTCACTGAAAAAAGCCGGCGCCCGGGTTGAGGAAGTGAGCCTGCCGTCATTGCCGCTGTCGCTCGCCGTGTACTACATTGTCGTGCCGGCCGAAGTCAGCAGTAACCTGAGCCGTCATGACGGCCAGCGCTACCCCTTTAGCTACCGTGAGGCCAAGGATCTTGAAGAGAGTTACACCAAGTCACGGGGTCTCGGCTTCGGCAAAGAAGCCAAGCGCCGGATTATGATCGGCACCTATGTACTCAGCAGCGGTTACTACGACGCGTACTATAAAAAGGCGCAGACGGTCCGCACAAAACTGATCAATGAATTTAACGAAGCCTTCAAGCAGTTTGATTTTCTGATCGGTCCGGTAGCGCCGACTCCGGCTTTCAAAATTGGCGAGAATGCCAACGACCCGCTGCAAATGTACCTGGCAGATGTAATGACGGTTGGCCCGAGCCTGGCGGGTATTCCGGCGATCAGCGTGCCGGCCGGGACCAGCGAGGGTTTGCCGGTGGGGCTGCATATTCTTGCGCCGCAAGCGCACGACCGCGAGCTGCTAGGGCTGGCCAAGAGCGTGGAGGAATTGATCCATGCATGACCTGCTAAACTTGCCGATAATTGCGGCCGCGGCCGTGCTGGCCGTAATAATTGCCGCGTTCGTCTTGGTTGCTTTTCGGCGGCGCCCGCGCAAGCTGGACCTGCTAAAGTTCACACAGCGCTGGCAGGAAGTGCAGAAGCTCTGCAGCGGCAAGACAACGTGGCCGTTGGCGGTAATAAACGCCGACAAACTGCTTGACGAAGCCTTAAAAAAACATCGCTGCAAGGGCAAGACAATGGGTGAACGCCTGGTGTCGGCACAGCGCCGGTTAAGCGACAATGACGGTGTTTGGTTCGGCCATAAACTGCGCAATAAAGTCGTCCACGAAGATATGGCCAAGCTCCGGCAGCAGGATGTGCAGACCGCTTTACGCGGCTTCCGGCAGGCGCTGAAGGATTTGGGGGCGCTGAAATGATCAGCCCGGAAATTCGTAAACGCTACACCGTTACCATCGGCATTGAGTGCCATGTGCAGCTTAAGACCAAGACCAAACTGTTCGCAGCCGTGGATAATGACGCCCGCGAGGCGCCGCCCAACACGCTTGTCAGCCATATTTGCTTTGGTCTTCCCGGCGCGCTGCCGGTGCTGAATCGTGAAGCTGTCCGCCTGGCGGTGCGAGCGGCCTTTGCGCTCGGCACTTCGCCTGCACCGTTCAGCAAATTCGACCGCAAGCACTATTTTTACCCTGACCTGCCGAAGGGCTACCAGATATCCCAGTACGATGAACCGATTATAGCCGGCGGCGCCATTGATGTGCCGTTACTCGACGAAGCAACAAAAGAGCAGCACACGATTCGCGTCGGCATTGTACGGGCACATCTGGAGGAAGACGCCGGCAAAAGCACACACCCGGCCGGCAAAGACTACAGCCTGGTGGACCTCAACCGTGCCGGCACGCCGCTACTGGAAATAGTGTCCAAGCCAGACATGCATTCCGCCGCCGAGGCAAAAGCGTATGCCCATGAACTCTATTTACGTATGAAATATGCCGGCATCAGCGACTGCGACTTGTACCTTGGCCACATGCGCTTTGACGTCAACGTCAGCGTTAGCCACGACCCTGCCAAGCTGGGGATCCGCACCGAGACGAAGAATCTCAACAGCTTTAGGAGCGTTGAGAAAGCAATCGAATATGAGGTCAACCGCCAGATAGAAGTGCTAGAAAAAAATCAGCCGGTGATGCAGGAAACGCGCGGCTGGGACGATGCCAAGCAGCGCACCTTCACGCAGCGCACCAAAGAGGAAGCGCACGATTATCGCTACATGCCCGACCCTGACTTGCCGCCGGTGGTGCTGGACGAGGCTTTCATTAATGGTGTCCGTGCTGAAATGCCTGTCATGCCCGAACAATGGCGCGAACGCTTCAATGTATTAGGTTATGACAAAGCCCGCATTGAAGACCTGCTCGATATACATGCTGATGTCCCTGAGCAAGGATATCTATCCTTCATCGAAAAGAGGCTAGATGATCCTGATTTTGCTAGATTTGTTGCTAATGTGGTTATGAATATCTATGAACCATTTAGAACGGGTGGATCTAGTGGCCATCGAAGCATAAATCCAAAATGGCAGACATTACTACAACAGATTTATGAATTAGTACAGGCAGGTAGTCTCAGCTCGACAAAGTATAAGGAACTTATTTTAGACTTGAACGAAAAAGACATACCAATAGAAGGAATTAAGCAGTATGCAGTAGATCACGATTACATTCAGGTATCTGACGAAGGCGAGATCGCTGCGATTGTATCGCAAGTTTTGAGCGAGAACGAGAAGGCAGCGCAGGATGTCAAGAACGGCGAAATGAAAGTCATCGGTTTTCTGGTCGGCCAGGTTATGAAGGCCAGCAAAGGCAAAGCCAATCCTGGTCTCGCGCAAGAACTAATCAAAAAACAACTCGGATTATAACCTCCATGAAACCTTGGAAACGAATTGAGCCCACGAAAGTTGATAAGATTGGCTGGCGTACGATTGTTACCAAAACGTTTGAAATGCCGGATGGGCAAGTCGCGGAATTCCAGACCATTGGCGGCGAGGGCAGGCATTGCATTGCCGCCATTGCGCTGACGCCCGATAACCAGGTGATCGTGGCGCGGCAATTCCGGCCCGGCCCGGAAAAGATATTTGATGAGCTGCCCGGCGGCGGTGTTGAAGCGCTCGACACCGACTATGAGACGGCTGCCCGCCGCGAATTGCTCGAAGAGACCGGCTACGAGGCCGGCGTCATTGATTTTTTGGGCGATGTGTATAAAGATGCCAATACGAATACCACGTGGCATTATTTTGTGGCGCGCGATTGTACACCCCACGCGCGCGGTCAGCAATTGGACGATAATGAGCACGTAGAAGTGCGCCTTATTACTATCGACCAGTTCTTAAAGAACGCGCGTAATGGTCGCATGACCGACATAGGTGCGGTGTTCCTGGCATATGAACGACTACTGAAACTTAAGGAGATTTCGTAATGAAGAAACAAGTCCGCAAAGCTGTTATCCCTGCTGCCGGCTTTGGTACCCGATTTTTGCCTCAGACTAAGGCTATGCCCAAGGAGATGCTGCCGCTCGTAGACAAACCGATCATCCAGTATATCGTGGAGCAACTGGTGGAGGCGGGAATCGAAGATATTATTATCGTAACCGGCTATAACAAGCGAAGCATTGAGGACCATTTTGATGCGCCAAACGAAGACCTGTTGAACAATCTTCGCGCCGGCGGTCCGAGCAAGGCACATCTCGTTGAAGAGATGAAAGAGATAGCCGACTTGGCCAATTTCGTGTACGTGCGCCAAAAAGGACCGTACGGCTTGGCTACGCCGCTCATGAATGTGGCGCCGTTGATTGACGACGAGCCGTTTATTTATGCGCTGCCCGATGACCTGGCAGTTGCCAAGCCCAACTATTTCCAGCAAATGATCGCGCTGTATCAGGAGCTTGGCGGCAACATATTGCCCTGCATGCGTGTCGGCCAAGACGAGGTGAAGAAGTACGGCATGATCGGCGGCGAAGCGGTGCGTGACGGAGTGATCAAAATGAACCGCATCATAGAAAAACCGCAGCCGGACGACGCCCCATCAGACTATGCGAGTGTTATGGGCTACCTGTTTTCGCCCGATATTTTCCCCTACATCGAACGCGGCCGCTTAGCGCTTCCGAAAGATAAGGAGTTTCAGCTAACCGATCATGTTATCCAGCCCATGCTCGCCGACGGCAAGGCATTTTATGGCTGCGAGATCAAAAACAGCGTGCGCTACGATACCGGTAATAGTTTGGGTTACCTTCAAACGGTCATGGATTTTGCCCTGGCGCGCGAAGATGTCGGCCCACAGCTGCGCGAATATTTGCGAAAAAAGCTTGAGTAGTATTAACTGTATAAGGAATCCTTAATTAAGGAGAAGCCATGCTGCACAACGCCGAAGCCATTCTTGTCATCATCACCTCCACCACACTGAGCCTCTTCCTGGTTGCCGGTATTGTTGTGCTCGTGCTTATCGCCAGGGTGCTGAAGGCGGTCCACCGGATTATCGAGCATGCCGAGCGTGTCGTCGAAACTGCCGGCACGGCCGCCGAGATGTTGCGCAACGCCAGCGGGCCGTTGGCGTTCTTCAAGGTCATGCGCAATATCATGCAGTCTGTCGAAAAAATGCACAAGTCGTAATAAACGGAGGGAATGTATATGGGCAAAATGCTAAAAAAAGTTATTATCGCAACTGGGATAGCTGCACTGGCGGGTTATTTGGCGGGTATTCTGACCGCGCCGAAGTCCGGCCGCGAGACCCGCCAAGATCTGAAGGACGCCGGTGCCCGCGGTTTAAGTGAAGCCGAAAAGCAGCTGAAGAAAACACTAGCCGAACTGAGCGGCCTGATGGACGAGGTGAAAGTACGCAGTGCGACCCTTGGTGATCGTGCGGGCAAAGAGCTGGACGAGCTTGTCGGGAAGGCCAAAGTGGCGCGTGACAAAGCCCGCGAGGTCTTAAGTGCCATTCACGAGGGTGACGCCGAAGACAAAGACCTGCAGGAAGCGGTTACCCGGGCCAACGAAGCCCTCAAGCACTTGCGTGTGTATCTGAAAAAGTAGCTTTCTCGTCTACCCTACGCATGAGACCGTAAAAACTCGTAGCCCAGACGCGTGCAAGCGCCGCCGAACGGGCGCAGGGCGCTTTTGGGAATGAGCTCAGAGGTGGCATAGTACTTATTGCTAATAGTCGGTACGTTGCCAGAAATTTTGACCGCGTATAGGTTGACGTCGGCATATTGCGTTGTGCTGGCGTGCTTGTGCTTGACCAGCAAGCTGCCAAGCTTGCGCGGGGCGATATAGTCCGGCGCCATACCGAGGCGTCTGTTCAGACCGCGGGCGAGGTTCTCCGGGCCATGTTCATCCGGATGCGCCCGGCGGACCGAGAACAGGCTTTTGACGCCGGGAAATTTATCATCGTCAAGCGCGCGCGTTAGCAGCAAGATCTTACCCGTTCCCGAATGCATGACCAAACCTGTGTCAACCACATCCACCTTCTTTTGCAGCGCGTAAACTATAAATCCCGCTTCTTGTTTGTACTTGTCTAGGGTTTTCGGGGCGCTCGCAGGTGCGTAGCACGCCCGTTTCGCGACGATCTGCAAGCCGGCTTGCGCGAACAGCCGTTCGTGCGTCTCTATATGCCTGTGGTAATAGGTCATCTTTGCTGAGCCGACCGACACGATATATGCCCCCTCTTTTTCCCCTGCCGGCACTAGTACCGACCGTTTGTAATGATCGGGATGCGGAATAGTTACGAAAACGTAGCCGTTCGGTTCGGTCGCATCGGCGATGTCTTCTAACAATTTATCCGGTTTTGGCGTGCAGTGGAGTACGAGGTGCAGGTGCGCATAGTGGAGTCCGTAGCCTACGGGCAGTTTGTGGCCTATCCTGTAGAACCGTTGTTGCGGATGGTGATCCTTGGCGAGATCAACAAAGCGCCGGCTAATATCTGCGCCTTCGACCAAACGGTCAAGCCGGTTCGACAAACGCGCTGTCAGGCTACCCGTACCCGAACCCACATCGAAGAGCGGTGTGCCCGTATTGCCGGTTACTTCGTCGACAAGTGCGAACAACGTTGGGAATATAACCTGTTCGCGTATCTGATATCCTTCGCTACGGGGCACGTCGATAGTTTCCATGTACTTCAAAGGGTTATTACCCTTGCCAAGCCATTGCTGTTGCGGCATCCGTTCAACTTTCCTGCTACTTTAAAGTATATTCAAGTATAGCACCTAACAGAGGCGGCGGGCTTCGGAGCATCTCGGTAACTCGTTTACGCACTGAAAGTTACATGCAGCCATTCTCAATTCTATCTGCTGAAGACAGGTTTGTTGTAAATCTGCCAGTACCAAAGCGAGCCGGCCAGGGCTATAATTTGTATATAACCAAATGGGGGTAACAGCTTGGTGTCTGCTAAAAACGCGCCCGCGTCGGAGGTGACTACTGGTGGTGCAACGGCGCTCAGTCCGAGCGATTACGTCCATCTGCATAATCATACCCAGTTTAGTTTACTGGACGGGCTAACCCGTATCCCTGATCTTATCGACTACGTCAAAGAGGCGGGCATGGAAGCCGTGGCCATGACCGACCACGGCACGCTCTCTGGCGCAATCGAATTCTACAAGGAGGCTACGGGCAAGGGTATCAAACCGCTGGTCGGCATTGAAACCTACGTGGCCGCGCGCAAACACACCGACAAAGATCCGCAAAAAGACAAGCAGCGCTACCACCTGATTGTTATCGCGATGAACGAGGTTGGCTACCGCAACCTGATGCGCTTAAGTACCATCGCCAACCTGGACGGTTTTTACTACTATCCGCGTATCGATCACGACCTGCTGCAGCAGTACAACGAAGGCCTGATAATCACCAGCTCATGCATGGGCGGCGAAGTCGGTGATGCGCTAAAGCAGGACCAATACGACAAAGCGAAGCAGGTTGCTGCGTGGTATAAGGGTGTATTCGGTGACCGCTATTACCTGGAAATCCAGGACCACGGCCATCCGGAAAATCCTTTGTTCAATGCCGAGCAGCAGCACGTCAACGAGCAAGCGCTGCGTTTGGGCAAAGAGCTGGATATTCCGGTGGTACTGACTTGTGACGCGCATTACCTGAAGCACGAAGACCAGGACGCTCACGAGATATTGCTGTGCGTCGGCACCGGTTCTTACTTAAGCGACGAGAAGCGCATGTCGCTGAAAAACTATCCGCTGCACGTGGCGGACCCCAAGGAGATAATCAAACGCTGGGGCGGGGACCATCCGGAAGTTATTACGAATACGAAGGCTATTGCCGACCGCTGTTCGCTGACGATTGAGCTGGGACGTATCCTTATTCCGAAGTTTCCGGTTCCGGAGGGTGAGACTGAGCAATCATATCTGGAGAAGCTGGCTTACCGCGGGCTGGCTTGGCGGTATGGCGGCAAGACCGAGGAGGAAACGGCCGCGATGAGTATAGAAAAGGCGCGCACGTTTATCCCATCCGGCCCGCTGCAGCGGGCCGAGTACGAGCTGAGCGTTGTCGGGCAGATGGGGTTCAACGGCTACTTCTTGATCGTCTCGGACTTTATAACTTGGGGAAAGGATAAAGGCATTATCTTCGGGCCGGGCCGGGGCAGCGCCGCCGGCTCGATCATTTCCTATGCCATTAAAATTACCGACATTGACCCGCTCCAGTACGACCTGCTGTTTGAGCGCTTCCTCAACCCCGATCGTATCAGCATGCCGGACGTTGATATCGACATTCAGGATACGCGACGTGACGAGGTCATCCAGTATTGCGCCGACAAGTACGGCCATGACCACGTGGCGAATATTGTGACCTTCGGTAGAATGTTTGCGCGTAACGCCGTCCGCGACGTGGCGCGGGTAATGCAAGTGCCGTATGCCGATGCCGACCGCCTGGCGAAAATGATTCCGCAGCCGGTACAAGGCCGTCATATTCCGTTGAAAGTATCGCTCAAGGAAAATCCGGACCTCAAGCGGGAGTACGAGACCAATGAAGTATCGAAACGTGTCATCGACCAAGCTGTCGTGCTGGAGGGCACGGTACGCAGCCACGGGGTGCATGCCTGCGGCGTGGTGATTGCTCCGGACGAGTTGGTAAAATTCCTGCCACTCGAAATGGCGCAAAAAGGCGTGGTAACCACTCAGCTCCCGATGGGGCAAGTGGAAGACTTGGGCCTGTTGAAAATGGATTTCCTTGGGCTTTCCAACTTAACGACCATCAACAATTGCTTGCGGATTATCCGAAAGGTTTACAATCATGACATCAACCTTTCGACCATGCCGCTTGACGACCTCAAGCCCTACCAGTTGCTTGGCAGCGGTGATACAACCGGAGTTTTCCAGCTGGAATCCGCCGGCATGAAGCGCTACTTGAAGGAGCTGAAACCCACTGCTTTTGAGGACATTATCGCTATGGTGGCGCTGTACCGGCCGGGGCCGATGCAATTTATCGATGACTTCGTAAAACGCAAGCATGGCTTGCAGCAGATCACCTATCTGCACCCGTCCATGGAGCCAGCGCTTGGTAATACCTATGGCATTCTGGTGTACCAAGAGCAGTTCATGCAGATCAGCAAAGACGTTTGTGGATTTACCGGCGGGCAGGCCGACACGTTACGAAAAGCGGTGGGTAAGAAGAAGATAGAACTGCTGCAAAAGATGCGTCCGGAGTTTGTGGAGGGTGGCGTCAAGCACAGCGGCGTAGCGCCGGAACTGATGGAGAAATTTTGGGAACAGCTGGAGGAGTTCGCCAACTACTGCTTTAATAAGTCACACGCGGCCTGCTACGCGCTGATCGCCTACTGGACGGCGTACCTCAAGGCGCATTATCCGGCGGCGTTCATGGCGGCACTGATGACTAGCGACTATGACGACATCGACCGCCTCTCTATCGACATCACCGAGTGCAAACGTATGGGTATTAGCGTGCTGGCCCCGGATATAAACGAATCGTTCCTGGAGTTTGCTGTGGTGCCGGGCGATGCGCTGCAAATCCGTTTCGGCATGGCGGCCATCAAGAACGTCGGCACCGGGGCCGTGGATGAGATTTTGCGGGCCCGCAAAGATGGCGGACATTTCGCCGATTTGGGCGATTTCTGCCAGCGGGTAGACGTGCACATCGTGAACCGCAAGGCGCTGGAAAGCCTGGTGAAGGCCGGAGCATTCGACCGTTACAGTGACCGCTCGACGCTGTTGCATAATCTAGACACCATTACCGCCTATGCCGCCAAACTGGCCAAACAGGCGCTGAGCGGCCAAACCGATTTGTTCGGAGCGGTAGATCAGGCGGTCGTGGCCAAGCCGCAGCTGACGTTGCAGGCGCCGACGACGCAATACAACACTCGCGACCAGCTGCTGTGGGAGCGGGAGCTGCTGGGGCTGTACTTAAGCCAGCATCCGCTCGAGGAGTATGCAGCATTGCTGGGTGAGCAGACGGTGCCGCTGAATACTATCGAGCCTGGCCATGACGGCCGCAGCGTGACCGTGGGCGGCATTGTAGGGGACGTCCGCGAGATTACCACCAAGAACG
>JBGPNM010000022.1:0-16067 GCA_041487535.1 Candidatus Saccharimonadia bacterium | reverse complement strand
TGTGCTTTTTTCAGGCAGCTCTCGTAGAACTATAGCCCCCGTGCTTGAGATAACGTAGCGCCAGGAACGTTGCGGCGAAAAAGTCCATTTGTTGGAGGTCGGGCGCGTTAAACAGGTTCAGAAGTTCATCGGCAGTCATGGTGACGACCTCCGTTTCTTCTTGCTCGTCATAGTGTCGGTGGCCGTTTAGTGCAGCATTAGGTGCAAGATATACGTCCATCAGCCCGGTTATCTTAGTAGCGTAGGGCGCGCCCGTGCCGAGGTGGATGATTTCTGCAGCAGTATAGCCGGTCTCTTCTTCCAGCTCGCGGCGGGCGCCTTGCTCGAGTGTCTCGCCCTTATCTACCGCACCGGCAGGAAATTGATGGGTAATCTTGCCGACGGCATGGCGGTATTGGCGTACCACGACGAACTTCCCGTCCGGCGTTACCGGTATGACCTTAACGATATGCGGCGACTCCCAGACAAAATAGTCATCCACAATCTTGCCGGACGGTAGCTGCACTACATCCTTCCGTACACGGAACCATTTTTCGTCAAGCGCCAGCGATGAAGAGATTGTCTTCCACGGGCGGACTGTATCTGATGCGTTGTCTGGTTTGTTCATAGCGTACGCATTATATGGTAGTGGCGCCCAGGCTGGCAATAAAGTCCTTGACTGTTTGCTCTAGCCCAATAGCGGGGCGCCAGCCGAGTTCCTGTTGCAGGCGGCTGGAGTTGCCGGCAATTTCCGGCGCGTCGGTTGGGCGAAAACGGGTCTTGTCTACCTTTACCGCCGGTTTCTTGCCCGGCGCCAGCTGCTCAAGCAGCAGCTGCAGGATCTGTTCGCCCGCGACACTCTTGCCGGAACAGACGTTGTATAAAGTACTATTTAACTGTGGCGCAGTAGCAAGCAGGCGATACGCCCGTGCGACATCACGGACGTCGGTATAATCCCGTTTCGTCTTGAGGTTGCCCACGACCAGCTCTTTATCTGCGCCCGTCGCCTCCACTATTTGTGCTGCAAGGTCGGGCAGCAAAAAGCCGGGTCCCTGCCCGGGCCCGATGTGATTGAACGGCCGCACGATGATTGCGTCTTGGACCCGGGATCGGTAATAGCTGCAAATATCCTCGGTCAAAAGCTTGCTGACGACATACGGTGACGAAGTGGTTGTGGTGCCGCTTTCGTTTATGGGCATGGGTTGATCGGCGGCATATACTCCCCCGCTGCTGATGACGATGACGCGCGGCTGTACGTTTTGGTGGGTGAGCGCCTCAAACAGATTGATGGCGATGGCGCCGTTGTCCCCGATAAACCGTGCCGGTTCAGCAAACGACCGCTGTATTGAAGCGAGGCCGGCAAGATGGATAATTGCGTCAACATCGTGAAAGTCCAGCTTAGAAACCTCGGCAGCATCGGTGAAGTTACACGTAACGTAATGGTCTATGCTTTGGACAAGTGCGGCGTCTGGGCTCGGACCCGGCCCCCCTATGCCGATGACGCGGTGGTTATTACCCAGTAACTCGCGGACAAGGTGGCGCCCCACAAAACCGTTAACGCCCGTGACAAGAATTGTTTTCATATATTGATAGCTTACTACAGGTTGAGCAGAGCGTGAAAAGAAGGTAAGATATACGAAGATGAAGCGTCTATTCGGGCGGTATCGCTATTCTATCCTGTTGCTGAGACAGTTGGTCAAAACTGATTTCAAGCTGCGGTATCAGGGTTCGGTTCTGGGATACGTTTGGACGCTGCTTCGCCCCCTGCTCCTGTTTCTTATCCTCTACGTGGTGTTTACTGTGTTCCTCCCTGTCGGCAAAGGGATAGAGCACTACCCGGTCTATTTATTACTGGGTATTGTGCTATGGAATTACTTCGTGGAGGTGACGACCGGCAGCGTCGGGGCGATTGTGGGCAAGGGCGACCTTATCCGCAAGATCAACTTTCCCAAGTACAATATTATTTTGGCCGTCTCTTTCTCGGCACTGATTAACTTGTCGCTTAACTTCGTGGTTATCGCGGTGTTTATGGTAATCGGTCATGTCGGGGTCTCCTGGCGCGCACTCGTGTTGCTGCCCTTGCTTGCGGAGCTGTTTCTCTTCGCCCTTGCGCTGGCATTTCTGCTGAGCGCCCTGTTTGTGAAGTTCCGCGATGTTTCATATATTTGGGAAGTGGCTATCCAAGCTGGTTTCTACGCGACGCCCATCATTTACCCATTGTCACGCATTCCCTACCACCGGATACGTGAGCTGCTGCTTTTGAACCCTATGGCGCAGATTATCCAGGATGCGCGCTATTCACTGGTAACGCGGCAAACGGTCACGATTGCCCGCGAATACGGCGGCGACAAGTTGATATGGGCCATACCCTGCTGCGTTACGTTAGTACTAATTGGGCTCGGCAGCTGGTACTTCAGAGGTCACTCCAAGTACTTCGCGGAGGAGGTATGACCTATGCCGGATGAAGTCGTCGCTGTCAAAGTTGAGCATGTTTCGAAAGATTTCGTCCTGCCGCACGAGAAAGTTACGACGGTAAAAGGGCTTTTTACATCCGCGCTCAGGCGGCGCAGGAAGACCAAAGAGATGCTCCATGCCCTGCACGACGTATCGTTCGAGATTAAAAAGGGCGAATTCTTCGGCATTGTCGGCCGGAACGGCAGCGGTAAGAGTACCATGCTCAAGATGCTCGCCGGCATCTACCAGCCGACGAAGGGCAACATACATGTCGCGGGCAAGCTCGTGCCTTTCATAGAGCTCGGTGTCGGCTTCAATCCGGAACTGACCGGCCGTGAGAATGTCTATCTGAACGGCGCGATGCTGGGTTTCTCCGAGAAAGAAACTGCCGCCATGTACGATGAGATCGTAGCCTTCGCCGAGCTCGAGGCTTTCATGGACCAAAAACTCAAGAATTATTCATCCGGCATGCAAGTCCGGCTGGCTTTTTCTATGGCGATACGTTCAGAAGCGGATGTTTTGGTGATCGATGAAGTATTGGCGGTCGGCGATGCTGATTTTCAAAGAAAGTGTTTTCGGCATTTCGAGCAGCTGAAGGTCAGCAAAAAGACGGTAGTATTTGTGAGTCATGATATGAGCGCCATCCAGCAGTTTTGCGACCGGGCAGTGCTTATTGAAAAAAGCAAACTGGTGCTCGATAGCACGCCGCCGAAAGTGGCCGACGCGTACACAAAGATGTTCGTGCACATGCCCCCGGGGAGTGACGTAAAAGCTTCGGACGACAGCGTGCAGCGCTGGGGGGACGGGTCGATAACGTTTACAAAGGTACGAGCAAGGGCCGCCGACGATGACAGGTTTGTCATAGAAGCAACAGTGACGGCGAACAAGCACATCAGAAGGCCGCGGTTAGGCTTTGCTGTTAAAAATTTCGAGAGTACGGTTATCTTTGGTACTAATACCGATGTAGCAAGAGCCGAGGTGCGCGAGCTGCATCCAGGCAACGAAGTAAAAATACTCTGGGATATGCCCAACGTGCTGAATGACGGGGTATACACCATAGTTATGGCTGCGAGCTACGAAGGGGTTACTGCTGACTGGTGGGAGACGGCTGCCGTTGTCGACATCCGTAAGGATAAAAAGACGCCGTATATTATTAATCCGCCAATCCGGTTCACGTATACAGAATAAGGGAGCCTTCCGTCGCCTATGAGCAAGAAAGTGAAATCGCCGTCCAGGTCAATCAGCTATCTTATAACCGTTTCCCGGGCGCATTTTTTGTCCGCGCAGATGCTCCTGATGACTCTGCGCGAAAAAACTAATGCCGGCATCGTTGTCGTCGGCAACCTAGACGGCAACCAGGCGGAGCTGTTGCAGCTGCTCGGGGCTGCCTACATAGACGAGGACACTATTGACCTCACCGGCCGGCTTCCGAACGTCACGTGGCAGAAGAAGCATCGGGAATTCGGCTGGTATAAGCAGCAGATCATCAGGCTCTGCATTGACCGGTTTATGACGACCGACCAAGTCGTTATATTGGACAGCGAGGTTTTTGTACTGGACAACTGGGATGAATCCCGGTTTTACGACCAAAAGACCGGCCGTCCACGGTGCGGTTACTGGATTCCAGAGAAGCGTAAACCGGACTGGGACTACCGGATGTATGAAGGGGCTGCTTACCTGCTCAGCTTCTTGCCCGAATGTAAGGGTATTATGGACTACGCCAGGTCCGACAACTTCAAGCGTTCCATAACCGGCGTCGGCTTGTTTTCTACGCAAAACGTTCAAAAACTCTGGCAACTTCTGCAGGAGAAGACAGATCTCGCGCACAACCTGGACAGGCTCTTTAACCATGAGCCGGAGCTGATGTTCGCAGAATATGTTTTCTATGCGCTGGCGGTAGAGTACGGACTTTTTGACGATACGGTTCCGACGGTGCTTGACGAGGGGCTGCTCGGCTGGTACGAAGGCCACGATGACCCGGTGTTCGCGGCGTTTAAGGCGTCTGCCATGTGGAGTATGTGCCAGAATTATTTAGCATACCCCGCGCCGACTAGTTATTATATGTACATGAAGAAAACCGCAGCAGCATTGCATGGAACGCTTCCGGCGCGCCCTATCTATTGGAACGAGCCGGACATAGAACTTATTGACGTACAATATGATGCCCAGGAAGGGATTGGATACTTCAAGAAATACCAGCGTCAGCTCGACCACACCTTCCGGCGCCGGTTTGCGACTATGAACAGGGCTCTTGAGATAGTGTTGGGAGCCGGCAAAAAAGACCCGACAATCGTCGAAATCGGCACGCTGCGCGACAGCACGAAAGGGGGCGGCCATTCGACCTATAAATTCGGAGAGTTCTGTTCACGGTTCGGCGGGACGGTGCATACGGTGGATATCCTGAAAGAGGCGATTGACTTTTCTAAGACCGCATCCAAGGAGTACCAGCCGTGGATACAATACCACGTGTCCGACTCCGTGGATTTCTTAGAGAAATTCGACGGCAAGATAGATCTCCTGTACCTGGATGGTTTTGATTCTACGCCGGGCATGGAAAAGGCAGCCTCAGAACAGCAGTTAAAGGAAATTAAGACTGCACTGCCAAAGCTTGCCGACGGTTGCGCCGGTTTGTTAGACGATGCCGACCTGCCCGAAGGCGGCAAGGCGGGCTTGTCGTCAAAATTTTTGCTCGACAACGGTTTCAAACTGGAAATAAATGCCTACCAGCAGCTGTACACGAGAAAGCCGGCTTTTCCGATTACGGGCGGGACACGCGCCAAGCTAAAGCGCTTAGCAAAAAAAGTGATCAAAAAAACCGTTCCTATCCTGAGCCGTGAAGTAGCACGTGTCAGGCATATCGAAGCTCAGCTGACAACTGTGAATGAGCGGATTGACGAAATTAATAAGCGGCTTGCTGATAGAGAACTGCCCGACTCTCGCCTTGACCAGCTAAGAACGCTGGTAGCCGGGGTAGAGCCCTACCAGCCGGCGTATCACGTAGCCGGCATTATAGACACCCCCGCGCGCAGTTCGTATGACCGGTGTACCGCCATCGAGGCGGCAATCGGGCCGCTGGCAGGCAAGCGGATTTTAGACATCGGTTCGTCGCTCGGCTACGTCTCGTTCTTTATGGCAGACAGGGGGGCGGTGGTGCAGGGCTGGGAATCAAATGCGCAGAATGCGGAAGCCGCGCGGCTCATCCAGGGTATCAACGGCGTACCGGTAGATTTTCGCACAAAAGAACTCAACCTGGAGACGGTCGTAACCATCGAGCCGCACGAATATGACGCGGCTGTATTGCTCAATATTGCTCATCACATCATCCGTTTCCATGGGCTTGCATACACCCAACAGCTGATGAAAGAACTGCTGCAGCGTGTACCGGTGCTGGTGGCGGAACTTGCCCGCAAAGGCGAGGACGCAAGTTTGCCCTGGGATGCGTCGCAACCCGATAGCGAGCTGGCAATTTTTGACCTTATAAAAAACGACATCTCAATTGAAAAAGTCGGTGACTTCGGGAACCATTTAACAGACAAAACCCGGCCGCTCTACGCCATCAAGCGGCGGCAAGTAGTGCGGGTTGGCAGCCATGAGTACGCCTTTAGCGAGCAAAAGAATGTGGCCTACAAAGACTCACCGGTTGCCTACCATCAGGTGCAGCGGCGTTACTATTTCCACGACGATCATGTAGTAAAAGAATATATCTTGGGCAAAGGTTTGCCGCGGGATACCTACGGTCAGATCCTAAACGAAATACAGCTGTTGACCAACCTGTCAGAGAAAAAAATCCACCACTTGCCGCAGCTGCTGGACTTTGAGATAAGCCAAAAGCGGATAGCGGTTGTCCTTGGCAGGACAGAGGGAGCGTTACTCGGCGATATAGGCAAGCAGCTGAACGTATCAGACATGAAGGTTCTCCTGAAAGATATTCTGCGCACGCTCGACGACCTTCATAAACTTGGCGTTAACCACAACGACGTGCGTCCGTGGAATGTAATTGTGTCGCCCAGCCGTAGAGAAGCTTGGTTAATTGATTACGGTCTGGCGGGACCATTGCGCCAAGAAGACGACATCGTCTCCGCGCTCCAACTAATCGTGGAGGCGGCGGAAGGGGCGTCAGCCAGGAACCAACGCCCCCAAAAGCTGTCCGACGTGGCACACCGGCTTCCTGCCGGGTGGCAAGACATGAAAGACTTTTGCCAAAAGCATCCTCAGCCTTCAGCAGCCGAGCTCATCAAGGTACTAACATAAACAAGAAGCCAATACGGCTACCATAATCAACCTCAAGCAGTCACACATCTCGCACCACACCAGCTCAAACCGGGCAAAGCCCGCCTTGCTCTGGTGTTCTTGCACTGGGCACGATTTTTCCTTCCGATGCTCAGTCAACGTACTTCTTTGTACGTTTCCTTCCGCTTCTCAGGAAGAAATCGCACCCAGCACTAAGTGCGAAATGTGTGGCAGTTCATGTCTATGCGCCAGTTTACGAAGTGGGCTAAGCGGAAATAACCTCTATGATTGTTTGAGCAGTCCGCTGCCAATCGTACTTCATTGCCTGGAGTTTGCCTTTTTTACGGATAGCATCGACCTGTTGTTCGGTGCGTGACAGTGCCTTAAGGATACATTCGGTAAGTTCCTCCGCGCTGTTCGCGTAGGTCGGAGCGTCGGCTGCTACTTCAACCGTGGCTTCATTTCGGTAACTAATAACCGGACAATTATGTGCCATTGCTTCCAACACCGGCAAGCCGAACCCCTCTGCCCTGCTGGGGAAAATGAATGCTAGGGCATGAGCATACAGCCAGTCTCGCTCCTTGTCGTCCACGAATCCCATGAAGACAATATCATCAAGATAGGATGATTTTTTTAGCGCGCTTTGTATTTCTTCGGTGGAAATATTTTCCGGTCCTTTCATGCTGTCACCGGCAAGGACGAGAGTAAGTTTGTGGCCTCTGGCTCGAATTTTATTAAACGCTATAACGACGTCTTCAAGCTTGCGCCGCCTGTCCGCGCCGCCGACGAACAGCAGGAAGGGAACCGTGTGCTCCAGAATCAGCGGGCGCCTGATATATCCCCAGGGACTCTTGACGTATTTGTACAGCTGAGTCCGGTCCGCACGCTTGTCGGATGACGGCATGGTAACGCCCAGCGGCGTAACGACAATCTTTCTTAGGGGGGCAGAAACGTATCTGACAAAGTCTTTTTTCGTGCTTTCTGATATGGACAGCAGCTTATCGGCACGACGAGTGTTAATTTTAATTTTTAGTATATACAACAGTCTCCGCGTATGGACGCGCAACGCTGCCTTTCGCGAAAACCCTTTTGCCCGCGCAGTTTTATAGGACCACAGGTAGTCCCACTCAAGGGCATACGGTATGACGTCGTAAATTATAAGACCCTTGACTACTGTGCGGCCCCCAGGAAGGGGCTGGCTTTGGTCTGTCTGCAAAAATACCTCAACACCCGTTACATCTCTTATCCGTGAGTCGCCAAAGCATAAGTCGCGTAACTCAATAAGCTGGTTAGCGGCACCGGTAAGCATGCCTAATCTGCTGGGCAGCCTCTTAGCAATACGGAGTCGCGGTTCGATCTCCCGTATCTCGTACTGCAAACCATCAAGGTTAAGTATATTGAGCGTCGCTTCGCGGTCCGCAGCGTAGATGTAAAAAATGAAGGCATGCCTGTTGCGTTCATGAGCGGGGATGTTGTTGATAAAGTTAATCAACGTATACCCAATTCCCCGCATACGATGCGGTCCCTGCAGCGAGGTTAAATCGAGGCCGATTTTCACTTGCTTATCTCCTTTGCGGCATCCAGGAATACTTGAGCGCTCTGTTTCCATGAAAACTTTTCTGCCTGCAAGGGGCCGCCGGTGACACTCTGCTTGGCCAGCGCCTCGTTGTTTTCTAGGCAGTATGCAATGGCATCCCGCAGTGCGTTCGTATCAGTGCTCTTAACCATTCTGGCCATATTTCCGACCGCTTCGGGTAACGATGAGTTATCCGCGCAAATAACGGGCGTTCCGCACGCCAGTGCTTCGAGGGGCGGCATACCGAAGCCCTCATAGTGGCTAGGGAAGACAAGCACTTTGGCGCCGCTGAGAATGGCCGCTTTGTCGTTATCAGAGACATAGTGCGACGGCCGGGTAATCTTGTTGCCCTGCTGAACTTTACCGATGATTTTGTCAAAAAGCTTGTCTATTTTCCACCCGTTCACACCTACCAGCAGCAGCTGCACGTTTTTCCGGTATTTCTCTGGAAGCTCACAATAAGCGTCCACCAGACCGTCAAGGTTTTTACGCGGTTCAAAACTAGATAACGCCAAGATGTAATCACCGTCGATCCCATATCCACGCTTTACGCGTTCTATTTCCGCCGGGCTCCTCCGGTACAAGATTGCTGGGTCGGCTGCGGGGGTCGCGACTGCAACGCTTTCCGGCTTTAGTCCATAGAAAGCAACGAGCTCCTTCTTAGCATGCTGAGATATGGCGATGACCTTGCTCGTGTTTTTAAGCGACCGCTTAACATGCTTTGATAAAAATACCGCATTGCCTTCGTCGGCGTACTGCCGGTGCAACTCGTATGAGAGATCGTAAATCACGAGTGCAGATTTGCTGAAGAGCAGGGGCATATCGACAAAACGGGGAAATATATAGGCACCTTTTCCGTACCACAGGTCAAGCGGGGGCATTTTACCCCTGTGCCACAGCGCGCTCATCATACGGAAAGACAAAGGGAATGTTTTGTACCGAATATGTTTAAAGTTAAACGAAAGAAACTTTGCAACTGTACCTCTCGGAATGATGACAACAATTTCCGGAACTTCTTCGCCGGCGTACTTGGCATCGTCAATAATCTGGTCAAGTCCATGCAAGATGCCTGCAATATACTGGCCGATACCTGTAAAGAAGCCCTCCACCAGTCCGAGGCCTTCTATATAAATCCGTTTGGTCATTGGGTAGAAGTATAGCAATTGCACACGTATAAGAGAAGGACAAGGTTACTGAGCAGCTTTAGTATGGCGAATTGCTTCCGTATTGGTCATAGGGCGGTTGCTTGGATGATCATTCCAATCCCGGCGATGTTACCGGATCGCTCAGACATGCATATAAAAACTCTTCAGTACCAGAGGTTGGCTGCCGGCGCATTTTGTATGCTCGCAGCTTTACGCGGGGAAAGAGCAGCGTCTGCAGCATGCGGACAGCAAGCCTAGAGCGCTTCGACGCTGATTCTATAGTCCAGCCCGCTAGCTGCGACAAGACTCGCCAAGTGCGGCTCCTCCTGCTGTGACGTAATGATCGTTAGATGCTGGCGAGGAATAGAGCACCGCTTGACATCAGTAATTATTTTCTGCTCGTCATCAGCCAATATTGCCGAAAAGACATGGTTTTCACAGGGGTCAATGTGCTGTATTGACCTAAGAAGATTGGTCCCAATAACATTATGGCCATACATGCCGGGAGTATAGAAGGCCACCACATCTTCTCCGCGGTACCTAAAGTTGATAGCCGCTCGTTCGTTCAGGCTGTTGTATATAAATGTGAGTTCCTTGCCGGTAAACGCCCGCTTGTTGGCATGAATATACCCCAGCGTTGATGCGTTAACTGGATTCAGGCCAAGACACAAGGGCAGCCCGACAAGGAAGGTGCCGCTGAGCGCCAGTTTAGTTATATAACTTTGCCGCGACTGTATATTCCGAAGAAGCCAGAGCCAGCCGATTATGGCCATAGGCAAGCCGATGATGACGCCAGTATTCAGGGTCTTATAGGTGTAGTACTCAATGTGATTGATGGTGGCCATTTGAAAAATGTAGATGAATGTCGCAAAGCCAAACAGGCCTGCCAACAAGAGGGTAAGTTCCTGTACGCTCTTTCGTTCTTTCTGTACTCCAAGGTAAAACAAGATTAGCCCAGCTACGATAAAAGCAAAGTACCAGGAGCTGTGTATGCTGATCGCGCCCGGATCGTTGACGCCCGCGCTGAACGACCGGGAACTGCCGGCCCTAAGTAGTAAAAGCTGGCATAGTATTGAAAGAACAGCAAACACAACTAAGGGGGCAAAAAGCCGCAGCGCCTTCAGAGAACCTCTGATATTTAACAAGAGCTGCTTTATGTCAGAGCCGGCAAGAGACGCAACGACTATAGCGAACAGCAGTGCCGGCATCGCCAGCACCCATGTAAGCGTCGCGCCTGTCGTTGTCAGGAGCAGGGGCATAAGGCTCCTGAATTTGTTGTCCGGCTGGGATAATTTGTCAGAGCCCAACTGCAGCAGCAGCGGTCCGGCGATAAGCAGGGAGATCAGTTCGGGCACAAACGAGTAAAAACCTTCGCGGTACTGTTCGATCAACATATAAAACGCAAAAAAGATTGTTGTGCCTGTCAGCCATACGTATGGCAAGTAACCTTGGCCTGTGCCGTGGAGGCGCCGATGCAGCATAAAGATAAAACGGGCGAAAAGGTATAGAAGGATTAAGTACCAAAATGTCTTCGATATAACGTAGGCTATAATACTTTGTCCGCCAACGGCGACATGGGGATCGAATGCTCTCATGATAGCCGCATTAGCGGCGTGCCAGCCGGGCGGATAGGTGCTGATAGAGTCTCCCAGCACAACATAGCCGGTCAAGTTTGTCTTGTAGAGAACCCCGCGGTCAAGTTGAAGCCTGTCATTGATGCGCGACAGATGGTTTGTGTCGTCTATGCTCGTGTCCATAAAGTTGATAACGGTCGAGATCGGGACCTGTCCGTGATACTCAATGCGGGCGTTTCTTATTGGTCCGACAATTGTCACGGCCACTATCAGGACGGTGATGCCGACAGCCAGCCCGTCGGCGCCCGAAAAATATGATCCGGTACTGCTCTCTGCCCCGTCTTTCTTACCTTTGCGCAGATAAGAAAGCCAAGCGATAGAGAGCCCAAGCAGACCGAGCGTCACGTACACCGCAAGATGGAGCGGAAAATTGTGGTTGATAAACCAGACCGACAGAATGACGCTCTGCAATATAACGAAATATCCAAAAATGGTTATGATAATCCGATAGAATACGCTGTCAAAGAGATGTTTTGAGAGAGCGGGCTTGAGCAGCCAGTACGTTGCAGCAATCGATAGCATCACCGCAACGATCTGGAGCCCTATCGTAAGAAATAATGCCAGCCCTAACAGTACGAAAACAGACCAGCGCAGCGCGTATTTGGTTATTAAACCGTTCACTCGGTTCATTTTAGCACGACTGCACCTTAAATTAGTGAGGGTTTGGTTAGATGTGCGAACGGGCGGCTGCTAATTGACGGCGGCCCACACATTCACCCCTTGGTTGTTCTGGAACCATGAGACACCATCGTTGACTAGATTAAGGTAGTCCCGGACAAATCCAGGCGAACCTGGTGCGGTAATCCAAAACTCAAACGTACCGGTTTGGCCTGGGGCTGCGCTCGCCTCTTGGAGCGAGCCGATGCGGCTTTTATTTATCCATGTCGAGTCATAGAAGTTGCCATCCACGCTGAGATATCCATGGCTATGGTCAGGGCTAACTGTAGCAAGACGTACGGGGCCTTTGGCCCAGGTGACATTACTCTTATTCCTGACGGTGAGAGTGACGTAGTAGCGATGATTGGTAACGGTCCCCGTCTGCGGGTTAACGGCGACGGCCTTGGTCTGGTCGGCATAGAGCCCCTGGCCGAGCCATTGCCATTTGTAGTTGGTGGGAGTATTGGCCCACACGTTCACACCCTGATTGTTATAAAACCACGAAATGCTGTCATTAACTACGTTTATATAATCCTTAATCAGCGCAGGCTGTGATGGCGCCATGATCCAGAATTCAAAGGTTGCCGTCTGTCCTGGCGCCACGCTGGCCTCCGTGAACGAGCCAATACGGTTCTTGCTTACCCACGATGAATCGTAGAAGTTGCCGTCGATGCTTTTGTAGCCTTTATTGTGATCAGGACTGACTGTGGCAAGCCGTACGGCGCCTTGTTGCCAGAGTACGTTACTTGTATTTGTTAGGGTCAACGTCGTGTAGTAACGCTTACCGGCGGCAAGGTTTGAGTTCGGGTCCAGCGAAAGGCTCTTGGTTTGATCAGCATAGAGCCCCTGGTTTAACCATCGCCAACTGTAATTTGTCTTAGTATTGGCCCACACATTCACGCCCTGGTTATTCTGGAACCATGAAACGCTATCGTCCACCAGATTTATATTGTCGCGTACGAATCCCGGTGCAGGGGGTGTGGTTACCCAGAATTCAAAGGTTGCCGTTTGCCCCGGTGCCACGCTGGCCTGCGTGAACGAACCAATACGGTCCTTGCTTGCCCACGACGAATCGTAGAAGTTGCCGTTTACGCTGACGTACCCTTTGCTGTGGTTTGCGATTACAGTGGCGAGACGGTCTTTTCCGTGGGTCCAGTTTCGGTTGCCGGTTTTCATGAGCGATATCGTCGTGTAGTAACGCTTACCGGCGGCAAGGTTTGAGCTCGGATCGAGTGAGATGGTCTTGGTCTGATCCGAATACAGCCCTTGGGCAAGCCATTGCCAGGAATAAGCGGGTGCGTACACGCTGACAAACCAGGTACTAAAAATCGTATCGAAGTTCTGGTTGCCGGAGAAGTGAGGGGTATACCAGTACAAGGCTGCGGTTGCGCCGTTATCCATGTGCGTGGCGGTGCTGTCGATAGTCGTGTAGCCATCGTAAAAGGCGCTCCCGCCGCTCGGGCATCGCTGCCATGTCCCTTGGGTCATCGGACCGCCGTAGCAACTCTGAGGATCATCCGAATTGTCCCAGTTGCCCTTGATAACAGCCCAATTAATGTTGCCTTCCGAGCGCTGCTGCCCGAACTTTAGCAGCCAAGCTGCGCGAATAACCTGCTGCGAAAATCCTGCCTTTAACGAGGTATTAACACAAGTACCCGTCACGGAAGTAACGGTTTTGCCGTTAATACTGTATAGGTTAAGCCCCGAATAGGTATGGGTTGTGCCGCCGTCTGGGCAGCCATAGCCTGTTGCCGCCGCATAGCGAAGGGTACTGCAACCGGACGTACCGGACACCAGACTTTGCTCTTTCTGAAGTGTGGTGAGCAAAACTTGGGGGTTCAGCCCATACGCTTGCGCAGCATCATAAATAACTCTACCCGCGCTGACGTTGCCGCCGTATATAAAGCCCCGTGTTGGGTTATAGCCGGTTGGGTCGGGTGCGCTAAAACCATGATCGGTGCTAATGCAGCTTGTGCTGCCGAAGTTTGAGTTTAACCAGCCATCTATCTGAGCGGTGTTCATAGTGTCGGCATTGCTAAAGATCACGTCGTCCATAAGCCGGTTCGGGTTGAATGTGGCCGCGCCGGTGCGGTCGGAGAATAAGGTATTCAGCCCGAGCCCAAAAACTAGGACGAGTATGCCAAGGCGGGTTTTCATGGCTGAACCGCCAAATCCAACGCGTCGTCAGCGGACCTTGTTTGTCCTGATAGGCTTGCCGTCGCACGGATGTGCCAGGTACCGGCCGTCAGGCCGATACTTTTGGGTGTCCAGTTGTTCCAGTAGACCGATCCGTTGCGGTCTGCAGTTTCGGGTGCCAGGCTTTTGGTTACGGCTCCGGAAGCGGAAGTGAATGTAATAATGCATGCGGCGCCGGGTGTGGTATTGCAGGTGGACGCGATCGGCGTGGCTAAGCTGACGTGGTGGGCGCTTACAAAGTCGCCGGTCGGGCTTACCAGAACTACTGCCGCAGTACCTCCGTTATCGTCTTTGTTGTTGTCGCCGGATTGTGTTGTACCCGATGAGGCTCCGGATGTAGTGCTGCCGGCTGGTTGCTCGCCCTTTGTGTTTTCCGAGCCGCTCGGACGTGCGGACGTAACCGGAGATTGATGGTGGAAGAGGCGAGAGAAATGTGCAACGCCTAACCCCGCCGCCAATAAACCTATCAGTACAATCACGATATACAAAGGCATCCTTCGAGGGGTGCTGGCACGGAGTTTCGGCTTGTTCACTCTATAGGGCATACTTTTTATTTTAGCGTAAGTAGCATAAGTATAACACCGCAAGTCGGAGTTGTCGAGGCTAGGAGGAACCGGATCCTGGCCGGTAGCCGCTGTCTTCAATTTTATCGGTACGGCATATGACGTTGCAAAACAGTCGGATGTTTTCTGGGGTGGCAACGCTTGCTGAAAGTAGCAGGGGCGGAACGATGAGTACTGAAAAAAGAGGAGTGGCCCCCGAGTGTTTTTAGCTTTTTAGCTTTGTGCATAATATACTACTTAGGTAATAGCAACTACCATGGTTGATGCAGAGACTTTGTCCGTAGAAGATCTCGGCATGTATAAATGTCGTACACTAGCGTGCTGCACCATTCCGAGGTAGTATTAAGAATAATCCGGAGAACGTAAGTGGGAAAAAAACGATTCGTCTATAGTGGCTCTGCAAACTTAGAGGCTATGGAGGGAGCTGTAAATTACAACAACTACCTGCTCAACTTTGTTGAGTCAGAAGCAGCCCGGTTTACTAAGCGTCGGCCTAAGATCCTAGACTTCGGTGCCGGTTCTGGAACGTATCTGGATATGTTGAAGGAACGCGGAATTGATGCCGACTGTTTGGAACCTGATAAAAAGCAGCAAGCAATCCTTAAGGACAAGGGATGCAAAACAGTTTTTTCGTACGCCAAAGACCTTCAACCTGAGTCCTACGATTTAGTCTTTGCATTCAATGTCCTGGAGCATATTGAGGACGACGAGGCAGTGTTCAGAGAATTATCGGCAGCGCTCAAAAAAGGCGGTTCAATCATTATTTACGTTCCGGCATTCAAGGCGCTCTGGAGTGCTATGGACAATCTGGTCGGCCACTACCGTCGCTACAGAAAAGAACGGTTGGACAACTTCGCAAAGAAGGCCGGACTGGCTGTCACAAAGTTATATTATTGCGACCCGGCCGGGTTTGCTGCTACGCTTGTTTATCGCATAGCCGGTAACGGCAGCGGCACAATTTCTCCCACGGCCGTGCGATATTACGACCGCATAGCTTTCCCGATCAGTAGAACAATCGAACCGTTTGCCAGGCACGCCTTTGGCAAAAACGTGGTGATGGTGGCGAAAAAATGAGATGACAGCGAGACAAAAGAGCCCGCCTCTCGTAACCATTGTAGTTCCTGTCTACAACGAAGAGAGGACTTTAAGGAAGATCTTAGACCTGGCCGTTTCACTTCCTATTGAGAGCTATGAAGTAATCGTCGTTGACGATGCTTCCGCGGACAAATCCCCGCAAATTATTCAAGACGTAAAGGACAGCACTAATCGCGAGGGTGTCGTATTGCAATCCTACCGTCATTCAAAAAACCGGGGCAAGGGCGCCGGCATTAAAACGGCACTCCAGCACGCCACGGGCACGTACTTTGTGGTGCAAGATGCCGATCTCGAGTACGACGTACGCGAAATACCAAACTTACTGAACGCCGCTAAACAACGTAACGCACCGGTCGTGTACGGGTCGCGCCTTATGGAAGGCGGGAAGGTAACAGGTATGGCCCGCACCAACTATGTTGCTAATAAAATGTACAATTTTCTGCTCCGAAGATTCTACAGTACCAACATTACGGATATGCACACATGTTACAAAATGGTAAAGACCGAAGTTATGAAGTCGGAAGGCTTTGATTATGCG
>JBGPNM010000021.1:0-16553 GCA_041487535.1 Candidatus Saccharimonadia bacterium | reverse complement strand
GGCGACTTTCGGCTTGACCCAGAGCCGCTCGATAATCTGCCGACCGACACAAGCCGCCTGAAACAGCTCGGTGATGAGGGCGTCATGTTGCTCATGAGTGACAGCAGCTATGCTGACACAGGGGGCCGCACGCCAACTGAGCACACGCTCCAGGGCAGCTTCCATGACATCATTACTGGTGCTAAGGGCAGAATTTTTGTGGCGGTCTTTTCAAGCAATATTAACCGTACACAAATGATCATTAATGCTGCCGTGGCAACCGGACGCAACGTTACCCTTGATGGGCGCAGCATGCTGGGCTATGTGGAGATTGCCGTACGGCAAGGCATCTTAAAAGTGCCTAGAGGAACCATCGTACCGATGCAGCAAACAGGTACTATTCCCGACCGCGAACTTCTGGTTATGTGTACCGGCGGACAGGGAGAGCCGAATGCAGCGCTGCAACGCATGAGCGAAGGTGAACATCGGCAAATTAACCTCAAACCTGGTGACACAGTCATAATTAGTTCGTCACCCATTCCTGGCAACGAAGTTCGCTACGACCAGATCAGTAACCGTCTGGCCGAAAAGGGTGTGACTCTGTTTCGTCACCCGACGCATGAGCTTGATGGCTGCGGACCGCTCCACGTGTCGGGTCACGCCAAGCGCGATGAGCTCCGCGATATGATTCGGCTGGTTCGCCCAACGTTCTTTATACCCGTTCATGCGGGGACGCTTAAGCGGCGCTACCACGCCGAACTCGGGATTGAGGAAAACGTTCCCCGAACGAATGTACTGTTACCTCAAAACGGTGACAGCTTGTTCTTCACCGGCCCATCTGTCGAACCGGGCGGCCAAGTGCCCCACGGCAGCCTACTCATAGACCAAACAGGTACTATCGTGAACGGCATTGTCGTGAAAGACCGCCTGATGCTTAGCGAAAGTGGCATCCTGGCAGTACTGCTAACGATTGATAGGCAATCCGGCAACTTGTTAAGCAGCCCCGATATTATTAGCCGCGGCTACATTGCAATGCGCGACTCCCAAGAACTAATGGGTATATTCCGATCCGAATTACGCCGCGCCGTGCAGCAACGCTTTAAGCGGGGCGACCTGGAGCAGTTCAAGGCAGAGCTGCGAGACTTTGTAACGCACTTCTTGTTCGATCAGACTGGCAGCAGCCCCATGGTGATCCCAGTCGTGAACGTAATCGATAGCGGCAACCATAAAGCGCGGCACAGCAGCCAGCCGCCCACCCCAGAAGTTAGCGCAGCCTCCCAGCAACAACGCTTTCAGGAAATGCGCACACGGCTATTAAGCCAAGACCAGCGCGATTAAATCCCACCCCCGCTAACGTGCTTCCCGTAAGGCCACGCGTTAGGCAGGGTTAGAGTGTACCCCGAGAGTCTGATGCAGCAAACTCAACTAAGCCCGCGCATGCTTACAGACTGCCACTCTGGCTGCGATCAGCTCCACGATTGCCCTCTCCAATTTGGTTGTGTTTAGAACGAGGGTAATTTACCTCTGTTTTTGTTATACTGCAAGCATGCAAATCGTAGATAAGATCTCCATCTCCGAATTATCGACGATGGCAGAGAATATGTATGGCAACTTGGTTAAGGGAGTCGTGGACATTAAAAGGAATGTGCTTATCATTGACATGGAGATGCATGTCGATGGAGAACAACAGCTTCTTGAAACAGGCTCAAAGCAGAATGATCTGTGGGGTGTTAACCTTTACCCTTCAAAGTTTGGCACCGATGATTTCGTTGAATTTGATTCTATGATTAACATACGACCTAGACAAAAGAATATGTCCCGGGATATTGAGAGTCCGGAAATCCGCAAACAGATCATCGCATTAGTTAAGCAGAGAATTACACCATGAATACTAGCTTCACAACTGATCAAGAACGTTGGGATAAATTAGATATTTTTAACCAGATGGGTAACATCTACAGTGAGGTTGGCCGATCGTTTAAGGCTAAAAATGCTGGCGTCATAAAAGACCAACAAGAAGCTGTTAGCCGGGCGATCGACCTTTTCGACGCTACAGTAGAGAGCTTGCTGAGCCAGAAGTCTCCCAGAATAAAGGAGGTATTGCGCGCTAAAGAACAATTTCTAGACAGTATCTATAGTGCAAAGATAGGCGACGTTGAGACACAAAAACTTGACCGCTATTTCTTGCAATTTGCGCTTGCAGCTCGGCTTCATCATTGATTCGTGCTTAACCAAGTTGCGATTAACGTTACGATGGCTCTTCAAACATAAGCGTAACGAAGGGCTTCCTCGCGGAAGCTTTTCTATTTGTTTTTATTCCCCAAGGAATGGAGGTGCGTTTTAATTGTACTATCTAATTTCTCCCTAAAGCTGGGCGAGAAACGACCAGTAACTTTGTCTATAATAAAGCTGTATATCTGCTCAGCAGTCGCCGAAGGATATTTTCTTAAGAATGCTTCCCACATTTCGCTAACAACCTTATTCGAATATTCAGCGCCAAATATAGGGAAGACGAAGAACATGTTGTTCAAAGTGTAGTTCTCGCTTATCAGTTGACCGTTATACAAAATCGGTCGGTCAGATTTATAGCCCTCGCCAAAAGTCTCAACATTTCTATCCTGTGTGCACGTTCCACCACCAAATATTTTGTAGCCTTTACATCAGATGGCTGTTTTATGCTAAAGATACGATTCGATCTTTCTTAAATTGGGCTATGTCAGTAAAAGTTTTGGCATTCAAAATCCAAAGGTTAATAGCCACTCCTTGATAGCTCTCGTCAACTGCAATAAGGTCAAAACCCTGCCACAGATCATTCCCCTCAAACAGCAACTCTCCTTGTAAGAAATTTAAAAATGGGTTCACTAGCGTAAGCTGGTCAAACGGCACGAATATATCTAAATCAATATCTGAATCCTTACGTATAGCATAATTTTGGGCAAATGACGTGGAGCCACCAACTCGAGAAGAGATAATCGGTCCTCCATGTCTTTCTAGATACTGCGCGACCTGCGCAATAATCTCCAGGCGCTTAGCGGTCTCTTGGTCGCCCGTATTCTTCGTTGAAAATCCTGGTTAATTACTTAAATCATATAACGTTACTCTTACTTACCGCTGAACGCAATTCTTGGACAGCAGTTGCGATCAGCTCCACGGTGGCACTCCAGGACCTTAAGTATTTTGACCTCTGCAAGAGTTATGTTAAGAGGTTTTTCAATCGCGGGTTTCGCAGTTTTTTTAATGCTTTCACTTCGATTTGTCTGATTCGTTCCCTTGTTACTCCAAGCTCTTTACCAATTTCTGCTAATGTTCTTGATATGCCGTCATCTAGGCCGAACCTCCACTTGAGCACTAGCTTTTCCCGGTCCGTAAGACCTTCCAATGCTTTTTCTGCTTCTTCACGGGTGATAGTTGTCCCTATCGTCGATACGGCTGCTCTTTGATCTTCGATCGTATCTGCAAGTGTGCGCGTGTTATCATCGTCCAGCTCCGCATCAAGCGATACGATTTCACTTGCGAGGTCTGCAAACCTGAGCAAATCAGTCTCAGGGCCGAACTCTTCTTCCATTTGCTCTTTTGTTGGCAGCAGACCCGTATCGCGTTGCACCGTTGTTACGTATCTTGCTCTCGCCAACCGTTTCTCGTGGACATGTACCGGCACGCGAATGGTCTGCGACGTATCGGCGATTGCTCTTGTAACTGCTTGGCGAATCCACCAGGTCGCATAGGTAGAAAAATGGAATCCCCTACTGTAATCAAACTTTTCCGTCGCTTTAATAAGGCCGATATTACCTTCTCCTATTAAATCTTCCAACGGAAGTCCCAGACCGACATATTTTTTCGCGATGCTTACGACTAACCGCAGGTTAGCTTCGATTACCTGCATGCGTATAGCTAAGTTCTCTTTCATTAGTGGGGTCAAATCTTTTTCCCGCGCATACGTAAGCAGTGCTATTTTGCCTATATCTCGTAGGTACATTCGGACCGGATCGGACAGTTCAGATGTTGGTATCATGCGATCATTAACCGCCGGTTTGGCAGGGTCCCACACCTCTTCCTCCTCAGGTTGTTTGTAGGCGTCTGAATCATCAAGGTTTGCTAGCCGCTGCAACGACGCTCCTTCATCAATACCTTCACCTACAACCAGAGTGTCTAACGTCGGATTCTGCTGTCGGTTTGCTTCATAGACATCGCCGCCTGTTACGGATGGTACTCGATCCCAATTCATACTCATTTACTATATTGTATAATTATATAATACTATATTCAATATTGTTTTATAAGATGATAACAGACGCGGCGCTTTCCTTCGTATTGATACGTAGGAACTGCGCGTTATCAACGGTACATGCTTAGATTTGACATACTTTCTTGCTGTCAAGCCAAGCGTTCCGAGTACAGAGATCATCGTGCTTTCTGTCAGTTCAGTTGCAATAACATTACGTATGCCTTCCATAACCGTAAGCGTTTTATTGCTAATCTACTGCGTACGCCAACGGTTAAACCGATGACTGCTTAAGTTACCACTCTTGCCTTGCTATACTTAAAGTGTTGGTTAGCATAAGGAGTGCGCTCGTGTCGACAGATAGCATCGACGCTCTCGAGTCAGTAAAAAAGGACATAAAACGGATCAGAAGATCCGGCTCGAGTGCAGAAATTTTCGGCTGGGCCTTGCTGCTGTTTGCTGCGGCCGTAGTATGGCTCTCTGGCACGAAGGCAGTACTATTTATTTTGTTCGGCGTTTTTACTCTAGTTGGATTATTTTTCGTCTGCTCAGGAAAGTACATCAAAGACGGATTCGGCCGGAAGACGAAAATTGCCCTGTTAGCTACCAGCGTTGTAGCATTTCCGCTATGCTTCGGAATCCTGCCAATCTATGTATACATACGATCGGCTGATAGCTACAGAAAATTTAAAGAACTGCCCGACAAAATCCAGCTGCTATTTAACAAGCCTAAGCCATTGCGCATACGCGTGCTGAATGTAATCGCTTTAGTATGTATCGTTATTATTGGGGCCGCGTCGATAGTGCTTAAGCTCGACCGTATAGATACGGCTGCTCGCCAAATAAGCAGATCGTCAGTGCAGTCGGCGCCTAAAGTTAACATTGTAGCAAAGTATCGGTTCACTATTACCTTTCCGGGCAGTGTCAGTGAAGCCGACTTTACCGAAAAGGTATCGAGCCATCAAGTGAGTTATGCGTCATTTTCGAGTACTGCCGGAAAGGGCGCCGGAGACTACAAAGTGTATGCCTACCATTTCCCGGAGACTTATTTTAAGTATTCGTCGATGCCGCAAGCCGATTTAGCGGCAGCCGTCCATAAATCTTTAATCGCCAGCGTGCAGGGACTGCACGGCGTACTCGCGAACAGCAGTCCGTCGACATATACCGGCCATGCATCGGAGGATGCGGAGTTTACCTGCCAAACCTTCGCTGGGACAAGAACCGGATATATACGGGTGTTTTATATAGACAGCTACGAGTACAGCGTTATCGCAATCGGGTCGAGCAATGATGACTTTAGCAACTTTGCGAATTCGTTCCGGTTTAAGGGTATCTAGGCCTGATATGCGTAAAAAGGAGCGCGGTCTCCGTTTTTGCTATAATCAGGCCCATGATTGGGAGGTAGTATGGCTCACGCAGAAAACGAGGTGGTAATACGTAAACCCGTATCCGAAGTATTTACCTTCTTAGCAGACGGCTTAAACAATACGAAGTGGCGGGCCGGAGTTGTCAGCATCGAACTTGCATCGGGGCAAGCCGGCCAAAAAGGCGCACAGTATAAGCAAGTGCTCAAAGGGCCCGGCGGCAGGAATATTGACGGCGACTACAAAATTACCGTCGCCAACGCCGACCAAGAACTAAGTTTTGCAGTCATTGCCGGCCCGGCAAGACCGACCGGGAGTTACTATTTTGAATCCGCTCCTGACGGCACAAAAGTAAAGTTTGTGCTGGATTTTCAGCCAAAAGGTCTTGCCAGACTCATGGGTCCGATGATTCAGAAAACAATGGTCAGCGAAGTTGGCCAGCTCGCCAACGTAAAGCAAATTCTTGAGCGTTAGCCGCAGCTGGACCGCGGCAACCTTACATAACTGTCAGCACGTCAGCCTCTTCTACGGAGGGGTTTTTACGTTTACCCTGCCCTTGACTAAGATCACTGCATTGATGAGGGTATAACGCCTATTATTAATTTAGGAGGCAGTATGGAAGGAAACAAAATGCTCAAGCTGGCCTACACATTCTTTCTCGGGATTTTGCTGGCGTTATTCGTAGGCGTTGGTATCAATACCTTTTACCCCGGGCCGACCGCACCAGAGTTCCCGGCGGAGCTAAACAGCTACGGCAAAGAGTTAACGACCGAACAAGCCGCCGTACAGAGGAACTTCGACAAGCGGATGGAGCAGTTTAACAAGGACATGCAGCCCTACAACCGTAATGTCTCTATGCTGGCCCTCGGGGCCGCGGTTGTTTTTCTGGCCGTAAGCCTTGCCTTTGAAAAACGGATTAAGCTTATCGCCGACGGCGGGATGTTCGGCGGATTGTTCACATTGCTCTACAGCGTCGGCAGAGGCTTCGCGTCGCAGGACAGCAAGTACATGTTTATCGTGATAAGCGCCTGCCTAGTCATCGTTCTGTACTTAGGCTACCGCCGTTTTGTCCGGCACGGCGCCACGGCAAAAACCGCATAACTATGGGAAGCGAGGAGGCACTCTGTGTTTGCAGATAATTTCAAGAGACTGGCAAAAACCAACACGAACTTCAGGAAAGTCCTTGAAACGGGGCAATACAGCCAGATCGTCGCTATGTGCCTGCCGGTTGGCGGGGATATCGGCGAGGAGACGCACGAGAGTATTGATCAGATTTTTATTATCGCCGGCGGTACCGGCGAGGCGATTGTTGGCGGCGAGACCAGACGCATTGAGGAAAAAGACCTGGTATTCGTGCCCGCCGGAACCGTGCACAATGTCAGAAACACCGGCAACGAAGATTTAGTGCTCATCACCATCTATGCGCCGCCGGCGCACCCCGACGGCACCGTAGAGCCTACAAAAGCAGCACCCGTGCCGGCAGCAGAAAGCTAAGCGTTTCCTGCGTTTGCAATAAGAATGCGGCTACGAAGCTACCGGCAAGCACCACGAGCTCTACTTCAGCGACCCCCGCCGCACGAAGCCCGAAGCGCTCCGGACAGTACTGCGGCTGCCAGTACGGAAACTCATGTAGTCTGCTATTGCGATATAGGACATAAAAGCAGATTATAGAGAAATGGAAGATGTGCAACATAGCTATCAGGAGCCCGACCGTGACGCGGCGCAACGTGACCAGGGGCTGCTTCAAGAAGGCGATGAAACTTTGCCAACTATAAGTGGGGATGAGTGCCTAGATATGTTACGGTTGAAACCCTTAGCTGGTAAGGAGTTTCCAGTACAGACAAAAGACGGCCCCATTACGGTCAAAGGCAGTGACTTCCCAATCATCTGTGGACCTCGTGCGCTTGAGCAATTGCAGATAGTTCGTAACCTGGCTCTAGATGACCCTAGACGCGAACTTTTGATAACTGGATTGCGGCTTGCAGTCGTAGCCCATTTAAAGTTGGATATAGAAGAAATCGATAAACTAATAGAGTCAGATACGCCAAAGTAAACAAAGCGATCGGGTGGACAAGCAGATGGGCGGTCACGAAGCACCTTCGGCAGTAAGCGAACCGCCACCTATTGATATAGCAGCCGAACCGGAGCATTTTACGTATACACGCCATGATAATAATGGTCGTAGTGAGACATATACTGCCACTGCAGATGAGGTCTTTACCAATTGCCCGATCTTTAAAGAGCTTTATAAAAATAACCCCGAAGCAGCAATTACGCTGTTACATCTACAGTCTCCCGACAAAGTTGTGCCAAAAAGAGAGCACGAGCAACAAACACCCAAGCATAACAAGGAAAGCAACGTGGCACATAAGCAGGTTGAAAAAGAAAAGCACGGTAGACAAACCGCGGAAGTCAATGCCGAGAAGGCCCTAGTAACAGACCCGGTACGTTCGACCGTTGAACGGACAGAAACAAAGCAACAGCCCGTCGAGCCGGCTAAGGCGCCTCACGTAGAACCGCTAAAGCAGCCGCTGCTGCCTGAAGCGTCTTATACAACCAGCAATGCCGTCGCCGCAGCTAAAGAGCCAACAAAAAATGAACCTCTACTGCGCCGAGTTGAGGAGCAAAAAGTAGCTGTTGCAGTACCTGCAGAGCATAGAGAGTACAACTCACCCACAATTCCGTCCTCTGCCACCAAAGCACCAGAGACAGTTTTGGCTGAAACAGATCAAACCGCTATGCACATTATCCCAGAGGCAATATCACGGCAGCATGAACCTATTATTCCATATACAATCGAAGAATTTGCGGCACCACCAACGCCGTTCGGAGAAACCGCAGGTGCGGCAGAACCGTTGGCTTTGGATATTCCACTGCCGCTCACACCCACAGAAGTGCAAGAATTACAGTTGCCGTTTCCGCTTGAGCTAGCTGATGCAGCCGCTGTTTCAACTACGACGAACGAAACCGATGAGCTAGAGACCAGCCCGTTTGAGAATAAAATTCTCACAGTGAAGCCAAACACGGAGACACAACCACAACCAGTCAGCGGCAGCGAAGAGGCAGGTTTGGAGATGCCGCGATCGGCTGAAAGCACTCTGGAAGTGCAGCCCGAGCAACCGAAGCAATCGATTGACCCAACAATTGTAGAAGAGACATTTCAACAACTGACTGCTTTGGTTGCGGCTGCAGAGATTGTTCGGGAAGCTTCTGCCGACGTCTTTGGGGCCGAAGAAGCTGCTTCGCCCTTAGCCGAACAGGCAACGACGGCAGAAGCCGTCACCGGTACGATTTTCGAAACAGCTGAATCTAGCAGGCTCGAACCGGAAGGGCCCGTACCGTTAGCTGAGACAACCGCCTTCGAAACGTTTGCCGCCGCGCAGCCTGAACCCGAAGAGCCCGTAACATTCGCAGCAATCTTAGAACAGGCTAACGAACAGCCGCTGGAGCAGACCCTCATACAGTTGGTTGAACTTGCGTCAACGATTGAAGTATCAGCAGAAGAAGTTACCCCGAACGTAGAAGCGTTTTTGGAGATTTTACAGGGAATAGAAGCCGAACTGCCTGCCTGCTTTGCCGCGCGCGGCAACGAAAAAGCCTTGCCCCGCATTACGCCCCTTATGACCGAGAAGCTGCTGCTGCTACTGCAGTCCGTCGGCTACGAGCACCCACAGGAGGCGTTGGTCCGACTGGTCGCCGTGTACGACCTGGCCTTCCTGCTGCAGGCCCTGCAGCACCTGTGCCAGCTGTACCACGACGAGTACCACAAAGAGATACTAGGTGCAGCGTCACCCGTTCAGCACAGCGACAATGCGCCGTTACGGTGGGGCAAGCTGTTGTTGACGTTGTTGGCGTTCTATTTTGACAGCCCCAAGCTAAACAGGTGGACGACCATCGTCCCACTCACCCCCGCCATGGCGCTCCAAGCTGCTTACGCGCAGCAAACTACTTAGCCCGCTGTCTGCCCCAGCTGCTGTGATTCCACAGCCGTTCGTGCAGAAAGTACAGCACCGTGCTGGTCGCGTTCGTAATAACCGTCAGGACGATGGTGACGCCAACATGCCTGGTAATTATGTATATAACGACAAGGTCCACTATGACGGCAAGCACCCGAAAGGTAACAGATTTTGTGAGGGAGCGCTGCTGTGTTTCTTTAAACTTCACCGTCTTATAGTAGCAAACTTGCCGGCAGCACTGCATGTGTACTGACCCACCCTCACTTTTTTCGAGCACACTTTTGCGGGTGGCCTGTTAGGCCAGCCCGTGGCGTTCGGCTGACCCCTTGCGGGGTCACAGTCTCAAAAAAGTGAGGGTGGGTCAGGCATATGTAATGGTTTGGCCGGCCCGGATGGTAGAATAAAGGTCATGCATATACTTGATTCACTTATTGCCAAGTACCTTATTTTTATCAGTATCGTTGCCGTAGCGTACTTCTTTTGGCACCTGCCGAACGACCAAAAAAAGCGCTTCGTGATTGAAGCGGCGGTTGGCGGCGTGCTGGCAATCGTCCTTGCCAAAATTGGCAGCAAGTTCTTTTACGATACCCGGCCGTTCGTGGCCGGCCACTTTACGCCGTATTTTACCCATGGCAACGACAACGGTTTCCCGTCGGACCATACGCTGCTTGCTTCGTTTCTGGGCTTTTTGCTGCTGAAGTACAACAAGCGGTGGGGGTACGTGCTGCTGATTTTTGCGGCCGTTATCGGCCTGTCCAGGATCCTCGCCGGTGTTCATCATTTGGCAGACATCGTCGGGTCATTTGTATTCGCCGGAATTGCCATGGCAATCGTGTACGCCGCCGGCAAAATGTTACAAAAGAAAGAAGCGCAGAAGAAAGCCGACGGACAGTAGACTCTATGACTCGCTCTGTATACCGTTTCTCTATAGATCAATTACTCATGCCGATTAAGACGAAGCGACGGGCGATTGATAGCATGGCCTACGTTGTGGGCGTTGCGGGGAATATCGCCGTTGTACCGCAGATTATTAAAGCCTGGCAGAGTAATGCGCCGGGTCTGGCCGTGCTGACGTGGTTACTGTTTGTCGGCATAGGCGGCATTTGGCTCGTCTATGCTATAGAGCACAATCAGCGGCCGCTGATTGTCGCCCAGGTGGTCGGCATTTCCTGCAACCTGGCGGTAGTATTAGGTTGGTTGGTAAATAACTGGCTGCGCTAGACATGAACCTAAGGTTGTGCTGTTCCAAGGAAGAGCAGCCCGACAAAATGTATTCCATTTTGCCGGCGCGATGAGAAACCCGCTTGCGGGTGTCTCATTATTCTAGCTGTTTCGTGCGGCGGGCGATCTCGGCAGCCTCGTTGGCGGGCACGACAAACACCGGGCGGGAATGGGCGAGGCGGCTGATGCCAGTTGGAACAGATGGCGCGACGCACTGCCCGTTGGCAAGATGATCCAGTATAAAATCGAGGTAATGGAACGGCTGCATGACGCGCTCGCGTATAGCCGCCGAGCGCTCGCCGACCGTGCCGGTAAATAAGAGCACGTCAGCGCCGCCTAACGCGGCGGTCATCTGGCCGATTGCTTTTTGGATGTTATAGACATACGTTTCGAGCGCTAAATGGGCATAGTGGTCGCCGTTCGCTTCGCGGTCCAGCAGTTCACGGATATCCGAAGACGAGCCGCTGAGGCCTAGGAGTCCGCTTTGTTCGTTCAGGTAGCTGTCCAGCTGCGCGTCATTCAGCGCCAGCTCGGCCTTCAGTACGGGCACCAGCGAGGCGTCAATACTGCCGGCGCGCGTCGCCATAATCAAGCCTTCCAACGGCGAGTAGCCCATAGTCGTATCCCGGCTCTTGCCATGCCAAACGGCCGTGACGCTGGCGCCGCTGCCCAAATGGCAGACGATCATCTTGGGAGGCAGTTTACCGTGGACGTGCAGCGTACGCACGACTGATGCCGCTGACAAACCGTGGTAACCAAAGCGCTTCAGTTCCAGCCGGTCGCTGTCCACCAGCGGCAAGCCGTAATTCCAGGCGTAATCGGGCTTGGTGATATGAAAGGCGCTGTCTGAAATACCCACAACCGGGACGGCCGGAAAATATTTGCGGAGCTTCTTGTACTCGTGCAGCGTGGCATCAATGTGCAGCGGCGCCCGCGGGCGCAACGCTTTCAGGCGCATCACAACATCTTCGTTCATGACATGGTCGTACAGAAAGAAGCCGCTGGGCGCCACGACCCGCAACCCGATACGCTCAATTTGCTCATCAGTTGCTAACCAGCCTTGCTCGCGCAGCAGCCGCTCAGCCTCTCCGGCTGCTTCGGTAACCGACGCCAGCGCAATGTCAGCGCGGTGTACCTCGCCGTCAGCCTCAACGCTGCAGATAACATGCCCGGATTCGTACTCAAAATGGAGCGCGGCCCGTTCCTTCTCGCCCGCGTACAACGCGTACTTGCGGCTAGCGCTGCCGGGATTGGCGACTAGTATCAGCGCGTCCATTGCCATGCATCAATCTCCGGCTTGTCAACGCCGTGGATCTTAATGTATTCGGTGTTTTCGTCAATCATCTGCTGGTACTTAGAGACGATGTGCCGCGACTCTTCGTAGTCAATCCGCCCAAGCTTGGCTAGCTGTTCGAATGTCGCAATGACCAGGTGATAGCGCGAGGTCCGATTGCGCACGTGCATGTCGAACGGCGTGGTCGTGCTGCCGCTCTCCACGTAGCCGCGCACGTCGAAGCGTTCGGGATGATGGGTGTAGTTGAAGAGGATCGCCTTCATTGTTTCCGGGTAGCCGTGGAAGTTGCAGATCACCGGCTGATGAGCCGTAAAATTATGCTCAAAGCCTTCGCGCGTCAGGCAGGTGCCGCCCTGTCCCAGGCCGCAACTGGTGAGGGTGCTGACGTTGACGCAGCGCAGACGGATGTCCGGCCATTCCTGCTTGGCCAGGTCAATCGCGGCCATCACTTCTTTGTGCGGGTAATCACCCACGCCGCACAGCACGATGTCCGGATCGGAATCGCTGGCGAACTCCCAGGTCATAACGCCTTCGCGCAGCTGCTGTTGTGCCAGCTCCGGCGTCAGCCAGCGCGGCTCCAGCGTCTTGCCGGCCACGAGGATATTAATCTGCCGGGTAGTACCGAGCATATGCGCCAACGCCGCCAGCGTCGTATTACCATCGGGCGGGAAATATACGTCCACAAAATCGCCTTGCCGCCTGAGTGCGTCGTCTATAAACCCGGGATTCTGATGGCTGAAACCGTTATGGTCCTGCCGCCAGCCGGAGCTGGTGAGAATGTAATTGAGTGATGGAATCGCGCCGCGCCATTCTACCTCCAGCGATTGGTGCAGGAACTTGGCGTACTGGTCCATCATACTCACCACCACTTGGATAAACGCTTCGTAGCTGGCGAAAACCGCGTGCCGGCCGGTCAGCACGTAACCTTGCGCTAACCCTTGCAAATTGTGCTCGCTGAGCATTTCCATCACCCGGCCGTCATGCGCCATGTCTTTGTCCCACGGCTCGTTCGGCCATACCCAGGCGCGCGCCGTTTCGCCGAAGACGGCGTCCAGCTTGTTGGAATACGTTTCGTCCGGTGACATCATCCGAAAATTCTGTGTGTCTTTGTTGAGACGGAAAACCTCCTGCAGGTACAAGCCGGCGCGGCGCATGCTGCTGGAGCCGATCGTCCCCGGCACGGCGGCATCTTCGGCGAACTGATCGGCAGACGGCAGATTGAGCGGTTTATATACCGGCGAACCGCCGCGGGCGTGCGGGCTCATACCAAGCCGGGCTGATTCCTCGGGGAAAATTTCACCCAAAAAACCGCCGAAACCGTGTTCGCGGTCGAAGAGTTCTTTGAAGTTATACGAGCCCAGCCACTCTTCAAGCAGTTTAAGCTGCGCCGGGTCCGACTTCGCCTCGGTTAGCACGACCTGGTGACTCAGGCAGTTGCCTTCAATCTTCTCGCCGTTTAGTTCCTTGACCCCCGACCACCCCTTGAGCGAGCGCATCACGATCATCGGCAGGCGCGGGCTGACACGCGTCTCCAGCGATTCTTTAATCTCCCAAATCAGGTCGTGCGCCCATTGCAGCGCAGATTCCATTTGCTCGTGCAGACCGTCGCCGCTGACAATCCGCGGCTCATAGCCGTATCCCAAGAAGAGCGACCGGAGTTCCTCGTCGGTCATCCGCCCGAAAACGGTCGGTGCGGAGATTTTGTAGCCATTGAGGTGTAAGATAGGCAGCACCGTACCGTTGGTCCGCGGATTCACCAGCTTGTTCAGGTGCCACGCCCCGGCTGTAGGTCCGGTCTCGGCCTCGCCGTCGCCTACCAGGCAAGCCACAATCAAATTACGGTTGTCCAGCGCCGCACCGTAGGAGGTGCTTAACGAGTAGCCTAGCTCACCGCCTTCCAGAATGACGCCCGGCGTGCCGGGGTTGCTGTGGCTGGGAAAGCCATACGGCCAGCTGAAATTGCGGCAGATGTAGCCGATGCCGTCATAGCTGTGCGTCGCCGCCGGGTAGAATTTCTCAAGTGTCCGCTCCAGAAAGAGATTCGCCTGCAGCGCCGGAAAGGCATGGCCCGGCCCCAGCACGAACATCATCTCCTGGCCGCACTTCTTTGCCAGATGGCTCAAGTGCACATACGCCAAGTTAACTCCCGGGTCGCTGCCCCAGTGGCCAAGCAGCCGCGGCTTTATATCATCAAACGTCAGTGGCCGCTCCAATAAAAAATTGTCCTGCAGGAATATCTGTGCAGCCGAAAGATAGTTGGCAGCGCGCATGTACTCTTCAAATATGGTCATATCATTCTTCATGCTTATGCTTATTGTATACGCTCATTACTCGCAGTGCCAATTGGCACAATTTCCCTATAAACTATAGCGGTATAGCCGTGCGCAGATGGTGATCCGCATCACGCAACCAACCCCAGGCCGGCGCTATAGTAAGCACGGAGGAGTTTATGAATCGACGAACGCTATACGGCATACTTACCGCGGGCGCCGGCCTGGGGTTGGTTGCTTCGTTTTTGGAAATGGTGGAATACATTGCGATTATCAAACGTCCGAGTGCGTCCCTCGTTTGTGATCTTAACGGCGTATTCAGCTGTTCGAATGTATTGACCAAGTGGCAAAGTTCGGTGTTCGGCTTTCCAAACCCCATGATGTGCATGGTTTTCTTCACGCTCATGCTAGGATTCGGTCTGGTTGGGCTGTACGGCGGCACGATCCCGCGCGGTCTGCGAATTGCCGCGCAAGGGATCAGCCTGTTCTTCCTTGGGTTCGGCTTGTGGTTCTTAGAGCAGAGTACCTTCAGTATCCGCTCGTTGTGTATCCTGTGCATCTTCTGCTTTGCCGGTTTGATGGCGATTAACGCCTCGTGGCTGCGGCTAAACTCTGGCGACCTGCCGCTTGGCCGGCGCATCCGTGATTTACTTCAGCGTATCATCGCCCGCGGCACCGACATTTTCGGCTGGCTGCTGCTGGCAATCGTTATCGCCTTCGTCATGTTCCTGAAGTTCCGCTAGGTTGTTTAAAGTACTGAATAGCAGACTAGATAAGCGGGACAAAACAAAGCCAGGGTGAGGCACGCGCCGCCAGCGGTTATTAACGTGAATTCCGTTAGGCAAATACAGAGGAGTACTGCCGATTTAGTTGCAGTTTGTGCGATTTCCTGAAGCACGTAAGTCAGGTGTAGCCATAGCTACACCTGACGCGTACTGGAAGGATAACGTGCAAAATGTGGCTGAAGCGGTGGTGCTAATCTGTTGTTTGCCTAACGGAATTCACGTTATTAGCCCTGGTGAGTTGAAAAATGGTATCGTGAACCGGAATAACGAGCTTGCCCTCGATCGCCACTTGCTCGCAGAGCGCTGCAGGGATGGCATCGGCAGCCGCACTGACCAAAATGCGGTCAAACGGCGCTTTATCCGGCAGGCCAACCATGTCGCCGGCTTGAAAAAACGACACGTTCTTACGGCCGGCACGGCGGCAATTCTCCTCGCCCCGCTCCACGGCGTAGACGTGTCCCCTGCCGCCTACAAGCTGCGCCAGCAGCGCGGTCGTCCAGCCGGAGCCGGAACCGACGTCAAGCACTTTGTGGCCGGGACGGACATCCAGCCATTCCAGCATTAGCCGCACGGTAGTCGGCTGACTGATGGTCTGGCCATACCCTATGGGCAAAGCCTCATCAACATCAGCAATATCCTTATATTCGGGCAACACGAAATTGCGCCGATCGACTGCTTCAAACGCCTGTTCCACTCGGCCCAGGCTAGCCTCAGTAAGCATAGGGCAGAAAACTTACTCCGCCATGCCGTACGTTGGCCGGTAGGTCCCGATCATATCCTTGCCGGCGCGTGGCCAATTGAATGCCGTGTAATAGTCCCGCCAGAGAGCGTCCCTGTCCACGAAGACTTGCCGGCGCCTGGTTGTCAGAAGTTGTGCCATAATTCCCCCCTTCGTGTCGTTATACTCCAGTGCACACTCTTATCCTACGCGGCCAGCAAGGCCTACACTATAAGCTATTTCACTTGCCATATGTGACATACTCTAACAAACCCTGCTCAGCCAAAACATGGCTCAAACCTCGCTAGTCTGATAAGATGGTACACTGTTAGCAGCTATCGCCCGCGTAGCTCAGTGGATTAGAGCGTCTGGCTTCGGACCAGAAGGCCGGGGGTTCGAATCCCTCCGCGGGCACCACTGAATTTAAACTGCGTCCAGAGAAAATGATGGATACCCCGCGCCAGTTTTACGCACCGACCTTACTCCGATTTCTTTAGACACTGCTTGTATTACTCTTACAGACGACACATAAAAGGTAGGGCGTCGGATACCAGACAATACGGCGGGCTTGATGCATACCGGCGACCGCTAAAACAAAATCCTACTCTGAATCTCGAAACCTACCACCCCAGTGCTAACAACTGGTATCCGAGCAGGATCCTGATGTAATGCAGGGCGTAGCCCTGCATGCTCCTTGGAAAGCTGCTCTGTAAGTGGAGGTGCTGCTTCAAGTAATCGAAGACG
>JBGPNM010000020.1:0-16690 GCA_041487535.1 Candidatus Saccharimonadia bacterium | reverse complement strand
GGTCAGGCTGTAAGTCGTCCGCTGGGTCGGCTGGTCAACCGATATGCTCTCTACCTTTGCGGAATACCTTGCGCTTGTCGGGCTAGGCGGCGCTTGTTGTTGTGCCTCAGGCACCGGCTCGCCCTCGGGAGTGGTCGTTAGCTTTCCTGCCGTGTCCTTTCCGGCAGCGTAATAACACACCAACTGATGCGCGCCAAGGCTACACAGGGCGGAATCCGAAGCGGCATTGAATGAGGCTTGGCGGTCGATGCGCGTGACCGATTGCGGCTGGGTGTAATCACGGTAATATTCAATTCTGCCGGTCGTAATATTCATAATTGCAAACGCCCGGTCGTGGCTGTCTGCCTGGTCAACCAAAATATATACGCTGTCTTGCGGGCTAGAAAAGAAGCCGGCTGAAATAGGTATATTTTGTTCGCTGCCGCCGGCGACAATGTAGGCTAACCGGGGAGCGGCAGTGCTTTCATTGCTCGGCAATAACCAACCCAAGAAACCATCCTGGAATCGCCGGAATGCAGATATTTCAAAGCTGTTTTTATCCTGGCTCGTATCCCATATCCCATTGTCTGGCCGGTTAAACTTAAGGATGCTGTCGAGAGACGTGCAGGGGTAGGTAAAAGTGCCGTTTGGATTGGTTAAGCCGCACCCCAGGCTGCCTGAACCGACATGTTCCACCTGGCGCTGCGGCTGTAATGTCAAAGTAACGCGTAATACGGATAACTGCGGCAGTTTGCTAAGCATAGCTATGGTGGTTGAATCTTTGTCCGAGGCTATAACTTTGGCGGCGCTGCGGGATACAAGCGTTATACCGCCTGGCAGTTTGGAGGCCGATAAGTTGTTCCCCTTGTTGTCTTGGATCCTGTATGTTACGTTTGTTTGCACGGCTTGGTCGGCGTAGGTGTAAGAAATCTTCAGCATTGCGTGAGTCAGAAATTCACCAAGTACGCCGGCTAGTACCAAAACAATAACCGCGAAAATGATCCAAAACCGCAGACTGCGTCCCAGGAAAAGCGGTTGGCCGGTAATCGGATCGTTATTCATAGTGTATGTCCCCTTCGTTCCCTTACGATTACGGTAGCGTCGTATACAGACGGTTTAAAATTGTAATGAAGCCGGGGTCGCGGCAACAAACATAGCCGGCAGTGTAGCCTTGCGGCGAGCCGCGGTCGATATGCAAGTGCGGATAGCTACCGTTACGAGTGCATGCGCGGCGGCCGACTACGGCAACCCGCTGGCCGACGGTAACCTTCTGTCCTATTTGGACCGTTGGATGTTCGAAATGGTCGTAATAGTAGTGCCAATGGTTCGGCCCGCTCGCATCATGGACGTCATCGACGTATTGCAACGCCCAGCAGCCTGCTGCATTAGCGGGGTCGGGTTCAAATAGGAACTGTACGTGCCCGCTGGCTATCGCTAGCTCCGGGGTGCCGACGACTTTACTGTCAGGAGCTATTCCGGCCTCCACGTCCTTATCGGTAAGGTCGGCAGCTGGCGTGCCGTCGTGATGGCACAGCGGAATGCAGGGCCACTGGGTCGGCGGATTATCCGGGTGGCCGTTGTGGGCAACCCTGTTTTTGCACAGCTGGATCGGGAAAGAGTACCCATCAGAGGTAACCGGCGGTTTGCAGGTGCTTGGGTCGCCGCCCGTGCCGCAGTTGCTCGATGATCCCGAGCCGGAGGCGGTTAAGTTTGTCGGGCCTGGCGTGGCATTCTGGTCGGGCGCCCAGCCGTAATTCAAGACATCGCCGCTGCCGTCGGTCATGCCCTGGGTATAGCCTAGGTAGTTCCGGGCCGTGGGCGGGAACCCGGATACCCGGCCAGTGTACGCGGACGGCGTGCCTTTTTGCGGATTGACCCAGCCTTGCTTAGGGACGTTATTCCCCTGGTGGTCTACGCCGGTCCACGGTGCGGGTCCGGATTCAAGTGCAACGGCAACAATGCTTTTTTGCGTCCGCGGATTAGTAACGAGCACCTTGCGGGGCGCTTGTCCCATCCAGTTCAGCTGAGCAGTGTCAACCGGCCCGACGCTGGTGCCGTCCCAGTTCCAGGACACGTAGTTCCATCTCATGGTAATGTAGTAGTCACGGTACGCCTGTCCCAGCTTGGCAAACTGCCAAAACGTTACACGGCCGCCGGGAGGGTTAATAACGTTGCCATTCGCGTCGATTGCCTGTTCGTCGCCGGATCTGCCTGAACCGGCAGGAAGCGTATAGTTATTCAAGCTGGATGTGCCGGTACCGCTTGTGCTAGTTGTTCCGCAATTGCCTGTCAGCGGTACCCAATCCGTCCAATCGTTGGTAAGCGCTTGGCAATCAAGCTGACTCAATTGCGGTGAACAGGTGGCCGCCATAACCTGACTCGCCGACGGCGCGAGCACGAAAAAAACCATCAATACTACTAAAACTAAAGTCCTGACTATACGAGATGTGTGTCGCAATCGTACGCTCCGCATATGGTTACCTGTATATTAGCATACGCCCCGTTGCCGCTTATGGCTAGCTATCAACGGTTCGGTCTTCCCGTCCGGACCTTAGGGAAATGCAGAACAAGGGCGTATGTACACTGCTTCTGCCGCTCTGTCCTAAAACGATGAATACACAACGCCGCCAAATAGATTATCCTTGGCCCAATTGTAGTAACTCGAATACGTCGTAGGGTACTGTTTGAAATCGGCAGATCCCGCAGGAGCGCCTCCTACGGTTTGTCTCAAATCAAACCAAACGGAGTACTCCCCAATCATAGCGGCCCAGCATTCCTGGCGTTGATCACCTGAAAATGGCCCAGAAGGGAGGGGATTCCCTAAATTGTCGAAACTATGAATTTGGCAATCCCAAACAGGCAGGAAGGCCGGATTAGTTTTGTAAGGACCGTTCAAAAAGGAAGTATAGACAGATGGGTTTCTGAAGCCATACATATGCCCTAGCTCGTGCGCGAGTATGTAGCGGTTATAATCTTTGTTGCAGAAGCCTCTAAGGGTAATCCCGGCGCTTGCGCTGGTGAACCCGCTGCCGCAATTGCCGCCATGGAGGGTCACGCTTATTGGTCCCTGAGCGACCAGTTTAGAGTAGTAGGCTGACGCTTTGGAAAGTGCGCACAGCGTGTTGTATGTCTCTATGGCCCATGGGGTGTTTGCATCCCCTTTCAGATTAATCTTGAATTGACTTATCATGGCCTGCTGAACTGGTCCATAACCTCCGCCAGGAACCGGAGTGGTGCACTGGCCGGCTTGAGAGCCTCCTCCTCCTCCGTCAGGGTTCAGCGAACCAGGCACCGCCAAGGACGGATCATACACCGTACCGGCCGATTGCACCGCTGACCCGATTGCCAGGCAAGGCTCTGGCACTGTGGCAACCGGCTCACCGGTGTTAGGGTCCTGGCTCTGGCTGTTCTCCCAGATGGTGGCGAAATCTCTCTGGCAATTCTTATCCCAGTACGCCGACGGGTCGTCTGGAATCTGACTCGGCAAGTAGCCGTACTGGATGACGCCGAACGGATCGGTCATTGCTTGGCTGGCCGCAAAGGCATGCTGGCGGGACAATACGCTCGAAAACAGATTAGACAACAGGCCGAATGGATTGCTGAGGATGCTTGCGAAGCCCCGTTGGACCGCTATGATAGGGCTCGACGGCATGGTGGTGGCGACACGTGATACGAGCGAGTACGGTGTATCGGTGCTGAATAAACGGGCGAACAGGGGCTGCCGCTGGAAGTCGGCTTTTTCTTGGGCGGCTTGCTCGCTTCTGATCTCCGCGACCTGCTGGTTAGTCAAGCGCGCGCAGCCCAACAGGATTTGGCACGACTTATTGGCCGAGACATCGGCGCCGGCGGCCATCATGTCGAACGTCCGGGCACCGCTCATGGTATCGGTAAACGGGTTTGATATAAGTTTACTGATAAACCAATTTGTAACTTCGCCAAGAGACGCGGCGAGCTTTTTCTGGGTGTCCGGACAGGAGCCTGGACCAAACGGCGGGATGTTCAGTGTCGTATAACAAAGGACTTGATACGCGCCGCCCAACAAGGTGTTAACGATTTGGGTGGCAATATTATTAGTAATAAGATCCGCCAGTAAAGCCAGGCCGGGAATAAAATTCGCGATGCTGTGCAGCTGGTTGGCTATATCGTTGCCGCGGTCTAGTTTTTCTTCCGGGCAAACCAGCTGCCCTTGCGGTACGGGGTTGCCGTCGTTGCACTTGTAGTCCTTCGAGGTGGAAGCTCCCGAGCCAAACAATGTGCCATATAACGGCGCCGTGGTCATGTCTGCCCGGTCGTTCGGCGCACCGGTCATGTTCGTACCGAGCCAGTCGGTCATTGCACCGACCGCCTCGGCGTTCGTGCGGCCGGTCATAATTTCCGAAGCGAAACTCCCGAACATCCAGAACGTCTTAACAGCAGCAAGGGAATTTACGGCGTAGCTCATGATACGCAGGGGCGGCCCGACGGCGTCGGCAATATGGACAATCAGCGCCGCAAACATCACCCAACCGATTATGGGGACCGCCTTTATACCGATCGCAGCTACCTGTTTGCCGATTTCCTCGCCAAAAATCTTGGTAAGAACCTCTTCCAGAATAATGCCGGTAAGGCCGCCCCCGCCCTTTGCCGTCGCGGCATCTACCCGGGCGATGAGAGCTTGCAGGGACTCGACGTTCTCCAAATTCGCGCCGGCGTACTGCAGCATGTCGCTTTGTAATTGTTTATGGAATGGCGACAGCTCGGTTTCTTCAAGCCCGCTGCCCTCTCCTGTCAATTTGTCCAGCGTGGTGCGGCAGAAAGAGGCAGAGTTGTCTATTGTGCACTCGGCCATCAGAGCAATTTCTTTGGATGCAATTCCCACGACATATTTATAGAACAGGGCTTTTGTCAGCTGCTTTGCTTCTGTAACAGAAACCGAAATCTGGCTCCTGAGGTCACAGGCAAGGATACAGCGCACGAATTCGTATCTGCGCGCCGTGATCCACCCCAACCCAAAGCGGTGGGCAGCGCGGTCAGGCAGGAGCTCGTTCTCGGTTGCGATGTGGATGGCGCCAGTAATCTCATTGTATTCTTGATACTTGCCTATTTTTTGGAATTCTAAGCCGAACTTTTCGTCAAAGATAGATGCCTTGCCGGACAGAACTTCCTCCAGCTGGGCGTCGCCTATCATCTCCCGGCCGTTGAGCGCCATGTAGAGCTGGCCGTCGGCCTTTCTGCCGATGAAGATGCCGTAATCTCTAGCCAGCTTCGTTTCGAACGGGACCGTCTGTTTGTGCTCCCATGCCGCGTAGAGGTGTTGAACGGGGTTATTCCCTGTTATCTTAACGCACCCGATTTCTAGCGTGTTCTTGCAGGCGCCGCCCTTGACACCCTGCAAGACGAGTTTAAAATAGTGGCTCTCTATTTTATCGAGCACTTTCTGGCCGGTTTGATTGAAACTGGCATTGAATACAGTGCTCAGGTCTTTGACAACGCTCAAAATCTTGAGCGGTACCAGTGAAAAGAAGCCTAGTATGCCAGCTATGCCGAGGATGGCAGCGATGCCGCTGATGCCGCCAATCTTCTTCTTGTTGCTTCCCAAGAAATCCTTATTCTTGTCATTCTTGTCCTTGGATTTCCCATTATCTTCGTTAGAGTAGGCGATGTCTTGCTTGGGCTGGTTTTGCCTCTCGCGCGGGTTGTTCAGAGCATCGAGCTCTTTCTTTTCCCCGGCACCCGCGCCCGGTTCGGCCGGCTCGTTCTCCATAAGCCGCAGATGCGGGTGCTTTGTTGCGTTACCCGGTGCATTGTCAGCATCGGCACTGGGATCGTATGCCTCGTCCGGCTTGACGACGTTCAGGTGGCTGCGATCACGCTGGCCATCTGATGCGCCAAAATGTACGGGGCTGTCGCCTTTATGCACCAGCTCTAGATTAGGGCGGTCTGGTGGTCCTTCCCCTCCCTCAGGATCATACGAGTCAAATTTGTGTGCCGGCTCAGCCATTAGTACCAGTCTTGCTTATGGTTTTATTGTACTACACAACGCCGCTAGAACCAGGGTACAGCCGGTTGCTTAAATCGATTGTGCCCTGTTGCTGGTCGAAGGCTCCTTGCGCTTGGGCGGCGTTCATCTGTTGCACCTGTCCCGGGTTGGTGGTAATAAGGCTGGTTTCGGTCGGGCTGGCAATGACTTGGATGTGCACGTGGTTCTGTCCGGCGAAGAAGAGTCCCTGCCCCACCGGGAACTGGCTGAGCCGCTTCTTTTCTTCACTCGTGAGTTTAAACACATCGCTCAGGACATCGACTGCCGACGGCGACTGCTTTAGCAGGAATTGCATGCTGGCGTTGGCAACGATTGCCCGGCCCATGCGCGATCCCATAAAGTCTTCGACGTCCTGGGTGATGGTCGTGATGCCCAAGTTGTACTTGCGGGCGCGCTTGGCGATGCTGAACAAGAAGTTGGCGGAATCCTCGTACTTCATCAGCTGCCAGGCCTCGTCGACGATCAGGATGCGCCGTTTCTGGTCGGTCTTGGTCTTGTTCCAGATGTAATTGAGCACGATATACATGGCGACCGGGCGCAGTTCATCTTCCAGGTCGCGGATGTTGAACACGACCATGGGATTATTTATGTATACGTTGCTTTGCTGCGAGAAAATGCCGGCAAACGTGCCCGTCGTGTATTTTCGCAGACGCTGGGCCAGCTGCGGTCCGAAGCCGCCCATGTGCAGCAGCGTGTCGTACAGGTCGCCGATGGTCGGCGGCATGCCGGCATGGGTTAGGGGATCGTTGGTTATGCCGGCGCGGCCGTAGGTCTCAATGAGCGCCGCGTCCAGGTCGGCTTCCTCGGCCGGCGATAGTGCCGGCGTCAGCGTGGCTGCCCCGCCGATCAGCTGCGTTTGGGCGCCGCCCATCATCAGCCGCAGCATGCCGTGCAGCGTAATCAAATTGCTGCGCAAAGCATTATTGGCTTCGTCCAGGTCGATGACTTTGGGCAGATCAAACGGATTAATGCGGGTAGTGCTGTTCAGGCTCAGGTGGACGTAGGCGCCGCCGGCGGCATCGCACATACGCTGGTACTCGTTCTCTGGGTCGACGATGAAAATTTCCGTGCCGAACATCATACTCCTGAGCGCCTCTAGTTTTACCGCAAACGATTTACCGGCGCCCGACTTGGCGAAGACAACCGAGTTGCCATTCTCCAAGCTAAAGCGGTCGAAGATGACCAGGCCGGAGTTATGCATGTTAATGCCGTACAGAATGCCGCTGTCTTGCGTTAAGTCGGCGCTAGTGAACGGAAAGCTGGTGCTGAGTGCGCCGGTGGCGAAATTGCGGCGGATTTGCAGCTGGTCGGTAAACTGCGGCACGTTGCTGTTAAGCCCCTGCTCCTGCTGGGACGTGGCGGGCTTGCTGAAGATGAGTTGCTGCCCAAGGAGGGATTCCACCTTGTGCGTGACGAACTCCAGCTCGTCCAGCGACAAGGCGTAAATGGTGAAGTAAAAGCCGAAACGGAAGAAGCGCTCTTCCCCGACCTGCAGCTTGTCGCGCATTTCTTCAGCGTCCAGGATGGCGGCCTGTTTCTGGGGGTCGCGTACCCGGCCCTTTTCTTGGTCGATCTGTATGCCTGCTTCCAGTTGCGTCACTTTTTTGCGCAAGTTGTCCAGCACTACCTGGCTCTCTACCGGGTAGATATACATGCTGATGTCGATAACTTCGTCCAGGTTGACCATACTCGACAGCCAGCCGGTATACACTTGCCGCGGGTAGCCGTAGACGTAGTAGGTGCGGGCAAACCGCGTGCCAAGCTGGAAATAATTGCCGAACAGCTCAAGCGAGCTGGGAGCGATAAAATCACGCAGCGCGGTGACGCCTTTTTGGAAAGCGGCCTGGACCTCGTGTTCTTCGTTCATGCGCTGTGCCTGTGCGACGGCTACGGGGTCGACTTTGTACTTCTTGGCCATTATTGGAGCTCCCGCTGCAGATGCGCTTGCGGTGCCGTGCCGACACCTTTCGTTACTACGTCAGCTGTCAGTTCGTTGAAATTCTTGAGCTGCTGGCGGGTGGCGGTATCGGGGTTGTAGGTGTCGTAGTACAGCTCGATGAGCTCCTGGGTGTCTAACGGCAAACCCTGTATGCCGCACTGCATCAGGCCGCCTAAGACCGACTGCACCCGGTTGCGCAGCTCGGTTTTGGCTTTTTCCAGATCGGCTTCGTTGATAGTGACGCTTTGCGCTTTCGTATTGAACAGCGCCTTTAGCCCCGTAAAGAAGTCTCTGCTCTGGGATAGTGCTTTCTGGACATCCGCAGTCGGAAAGTACGGTACGACCACGTAAAACCTTTTGTCCATTATGTTCGTCTGCTGGGACAATTGGTCTATGTAGTTAATGTAATCCTCCATAAGCATGGCAAGCAGCATGTTGTCATGTTCGGTACGGATTTTGTCGAGCTTAGCAATGTAAGGCTGCAGGTCTACCTTCTGTGAGCGGATAAAAATCTGGATCGGGAAATATAACGAGTTCAGGAAGCCCTGGTATGCGAATTCCACCGCTTCCTGCTCTTGCGGACTCATCAGGTCGAAGTTGATAGATTTGACCATTATGACCGAGCGGAATGAGCCGTCGTTCATAATGGCTATGCCGTCTCGGATCTCGGCAATCTGGAGTGTGTTCTGCGTGCTATTCGGGTTTGTCTTAGGCGGCGGTATCGAGGGTAGTGGTGTGCCTGCGTCTACTGCGGTGCCTTGCGGCGGCGCGTACTGGCGCGGTTGGTAGTGCATGGTGTCCTGGCCGGCAAGCACCTCGGGTGCGTCCTGAGCCGATCTTGGCATATAGCCATGACTTGGCGCCGGTGGCGGCGCCTGCTGCGGGTTGGGTTGGTTTGGAGCCGAGGGGTTCATATATTCCTAATGCGTACCCACCTTACGAAGTGCGACGGCTGTGCAATGAAATAACAACCTCGTCCGGATGCTCATCTTGTTTGTTGGCTATCCGCGCGATAGTAGTAATATTAAGGTCGTTATTGTTGGCCAGTTCCATTGTAGCAGCATCAAGGGGCGGTGTCACTGACGGCAGCTGTGACGCCTGGCGCCGTGCGGCAGCCGCCTGCGCATCAAGCGGTTGGATGATCTTCATGTGCTGGTAATAGGGCGATTGCTGGGTTCGCTCGCGGTTGGCCTTTAGCTCCTCGGCAAGGGCTGCCTCATCCGGTGTCGGGTTGGCCGCCGGAACGTCCGGCGCTGCGGTTGTGTCGTCATCATCTGAACCGGCGGGCGAAGCGGCATTGTCCGCCGGCCCGCTGCCGGTTTGCGGCATGTCGAGCGGCTTCTGCAAGAACCAGTAATCTGCCGCCGCCGGCTGCTGTGCCGGCGTGGTTTTCGCGGCTGCAGGGCTAGATTTAGGTTGCGGCCGCGGCAAGATTGCCGGTGCCGGCAGACTGTCAGGCTCGCGCATTTGGTTAACAAGCTTCTCCCGCCGTGACTTGGAGGATGCGGTCATCATTTCTTTCAGCTGCTGCGCTCTGGGGTTATTCACTTCGTCCAGCATGTCGTCGGCGGCCCTGATGTCTATCGGGTCTACCTCCTGTGGCATGCTGCTGGGGTCGACCAGCCGGTCGGAGGACGGTAAGATTACGGCGGTGTCGTTCGGGCCGGTTAGGTTGGTGTTTATGTCCTTGACCGCCCAGCCGCGGCTATCCAGGGTGTTTGCAAGCGCCGACAAACGGCTGTGCACTTCGGTTTGGCTCAGTTGGTTGGTGTAGGTCTTTTCGATATGCTTTGGCGCGGTGACGTGCACTAAATCGCTCGCACCGGTCTGGTCCCATATGCGCCGGCGAGGCTTCAGGAAAAAGCGGATCTTGGCGAGCGCCCATACTTCGGTTGGCTGGTCCCTGCCCCACGGAAAAGCGAAGAAGCCGGTAAAGAGCATGATCGGCAGGAAAAAGGTCAGCAAAAAAGTCGCCCCTTTTGAAAGGGCGATGAATGACAAGTAGCCGCATATCGCCGCAACGCCGGCGTATATCAGCTGGCGCAGCGTCAGCGGGCCGACAATCTTGTCTTCCGCCTCGATATCCTGGATGACCTTATATGTCGCCATGTACCATTCCAGTATAACTGAAGCTGGTTTCTAGTGACAGGCATTAACCGTGGAAAACTTACATGGCGACAGAGTGATTGGCCTATCGGTGTTTACCCGATTGCATGTTCCGCAGCTATTGTGCTTGGCCGGTGGCGTATGTTTAAACTACCCGACAAACATAACGTAAAGCGCTGCTGAGCTGGCCTAACTCCACCCCGCCCTATTTACGTAAGGTCTAGGGTTAAGCAAGCATATTGTCTATGTATGAGTGCGCACGAGCAAGATTGAAGGGATATAGTTTATGGGCTAAAGTTACCATCTCTTTGTAGCGTTCTTCGCCGATCCGTTCCTCGGGAGTCCTCGGGTCGTCTTTATTCGCCAAGTCTTCTCGAGCATTGTCTATGAGGGTATTGAGATAGACTACGAGGGCACCGTTTTCCCTAGCCTTCGCTGAGTCTGAAACGGCCTGCTCTGCGTCACTAAAAGATATGTCCGGTTCTTCTTCGTCTCCGTCGCCCCCGTCATCGGGTGAAGCAGGAGTAGATGGAGGAGAAGATAGGTTGTGTTGCGCGGGTGCATCATTAGGTTGCTCGGCCGGCTGTTTGAGCAAACGCACCTGTACTTCTGGCGGGGCAATACGTCGAAAAACATCGAAATCATTCGGGCTGTACATCGGGTTCCCCGTGGCTTGATTATAAGCCGCTATATACTCCGGAAGTACCGCGCGCATGACTCGATCCCTGTTTTGAGCGGCTCGTAATCGGTTATTTATGGCGCTGCTGCGACCAAGGGCCGCATTATTTCCCAGGATCTCTCCTAATTCCTTTATTAGCTGCTTGTCAGTTTTAGATACGAAGAATCTTTCCGCGCGTCTTGCCGCCTTTTGCAGGTCCTCGCCGCTAGTTCTCTGGCGTTCGGCTTCGTGTTCGTCGTACGCCTTCTGTTTGGCGGCAGCCCACGTCTCAACCTCTTCGTAGCTGAACTTAGTTCCGTCCTTCGCTTCGTAGTCGGATTCACGCCGGTCGTTCCGTATTTCTCTCCATGCTTCCACTACTTTTTTGCCGGTCCAATTGCCTGCTTCTACTACGGCCAGTGCACCGATAGCCAGGGCTCTCGCCGCGACCAGAGCGGCCTCCCTTAGCCCTATAACTTCTGGAGCTTGCACGCCGCTGCCCCCCACCGCAGCGCTTCCTAGTGCTGGCGTCAAAGGGTTAGGTGCTGGCGCGGATTCACTTGATAAACTGCCACCACCGTTATTGGGGGCGGCTTGAGCACCAGGTTCTGACTGAGCAGCTGGCGAGCCGACTTGATCTATTGTGTCTTGCAACTGATGACGAAGATGACGAACCTTTGATATCCAGCGTCCCGTTCCGTCATTTGCTGGCTCCATTTGGTTTAAGATCGATTCGGGCAAATCCACGACAGTCTCAGCGCCTGGATTTGGGAACCCTGACTGGTGATTAAATGGTTCGTTGGGCATTTTTTCTTGCATAGCTGTCGCTGTCATGCTAGGCCGGTTATTTCGAGCCAAGCTGACAATATAACTTAAGCATACTATTCATGCTTAGTCAATACTCTATCCCACATTGTGTCTAGATAGACAAGCGACCGGCAGAATTAAGAACCAGCCGCTTTTAGGAACACCTCACGAAGACGAACCTGTTCGTTGTGTCGCTGCAATGGGTTCTAAAACTACGGTCCAGTCGGCCCGGGTCTCTCCCACTGCCGGGTCCTTTCCATGACAACAGCGTTGTTGCGATTATCTTCAAGGGCCCGCTGCGTAGAAGTCATTGCGCCGCCGCGTATAGGGGCTCCGCCTCTCCCAGTACCGATAATTGCATTCGGGTTCCATACGTTTCCGGAAGTTGCACCCGTCGCAGGTCCTCCGTAGAACTGATCGGCAATAGCGTTCCCCTTCTTGGACGACATATTGGATAACACATCGAGCACCTGCGAGGTGTCAGCGACTCGCTGGTAGTATGCCCGCTGCAGACCTACATCAGTGGGATTAGCTTGCAAAGCAGCCCCCGCATCCTGCATGCGCTCATGCATAAGCGGAGCCAGTGTCATGATAGAGTTATCGTGGGTGCCAATAAGCTCATTCGGGTTCATATTATCAAGCACGTGGCCCAACGCTCCTCGGATTTGTGTGCTGCCGGCGTTATATGGGCCGGCCCTTCGGCCTGCATCGCTGACCATAGGAAAGAGGTCGTTCCACGGAATTTTGTTGACGTCCAACCGTTTGGACTCCTGCTTCATCATACCCACCATCTGAGAATCGGTGTACAGACCACTGCGGACCGCTTCGTTGGCGTCGTTAATCATGTCAGCCGTACCGCCTGCGCCGGCACCGTAGACGGTATTGGACTGTATCTTGGCTCTGACCACAGCCCGCTGCATCGATTGGCTGCCGAGTTCGCCGAAATTAGCCTCCATCGCGCCGAGTGCTTCTTGGGCTTCGAGACGCGTGCTACCGGTATTACGCTGATACTCGTTTAAGAACTGTGACCGAGCCATCATCCGCGGTATCCTGGCATACGCGCCGCGCCCGCCAAACTTCGCGCCTAACTTTATGGCGTCATCATTACCAGAAATCTCTGGCGCTTCTTGCACAGCCTTGGCAGCTAACTGGTTATGCCGATGGGCTTGTTTTGCATTGTAAACCGCCCGGTTACCGAAAACGCCGCCCCTTTGTCTGAATTGCTGGTATGTGCCGCCGCCAAAACTCTTTCCGATTAGCCCCCGTCTGCCTGCCATCCGTTCCTCATCTAAGTATTTCATCTCGCGTCCGCGGAAGTCCCGCATGGCAGCGAAGCCGCCTTTGTGCCGGTCGTTAACTAGGCCGTGGATGGCAGAAAAAGCACCGCCGATCAGCTGCGGCACAAGGGCGAGCAGGAAGTATGGCGCGATCAAGACAACGAATGCCAATAGATTCCAGGTAATGCTGCCGCCGGCGTCGCCGCTATTATTCGCAGCCGTACCGGCTGCGGCCGCGATGCTCGAGGCAGCCTTACCCGTGGCCAGGAATGCCTCAATGGCGGGAAACGCCACAAGCAGCCCGATGAGCCATTCGCGGCTGATGTTCCAGATTTTTTGTGTGCCCGGCAGGACGGAACAGGCTATAGCGAGCGGGAATGTCAGAATCAGCAGCAGTATCCCTAACTTTACTACGGCTATGACGATGAACCCGACAAGCAGCGCCAGGAGTGCGGTGCCGAGAAACCCGAGCACGCCGAAGCCCATAGCAATCACCAAGACCCCGCCAACACCAAAGAAGTACGCAAATAGGCCGAAGCCAACGTTAGCCGGGTCGTACGCTGTCCCTGTTTGGACATGGCTAGTTACTAATATCAGTGATGACGCCCACATGCCCAGGTCATTAAAGAAAGTGACCACGATTTGCAGTACCGGCCAGGCTAAAACCATACCAAGCAGGGCGGCGACGATACGCGGCAGCGCTTTGCGGACGGTATATGCGCTGAACACCTCCAGCCCGGCCGCCTGCGCGCCTACCATAATAATGCCGGCAATTACCATAAGGCCGATGCCCAGGTTGCGGAATGCGTTAAACGTTGCCTCAAAACTGGCTGTGCCTGGGTTGGTAGTACATTTTTGTGTACCGTTGGCGCCGCTGGGAGTACAGGTGGAGGTTTGTATAGGAATACTCTTGCCAAAAATTTGGTCAACCGGCGTATACATCAGACTTTGGATTAGGGAGTTTAGCGCGTTAAGCGTTTTGTCGGCGAGCAGGAACAGCGGGCAAAGCACCCAACGGAGTTGTGAGTCATCGTTTATAGGGCAGTTGTCGGTAGCGCCGATGATGCCCGCGCTCGGATCCGGATTGGTTGAGGAGTTGGTTAAGGTGAGGGGCTGGGTAGTTTTTCCGCAGACGGTCGGGCCGCGAGAACCGGATTTGAATGTAAATGTAGTTGCGATCGCACTTTGGGTTTTGGGGTCCGTCGGGTTTGTAACAGTTATAAAATCGTTTGCAAAGCAAGTGAGCGGACCATTGAGCACCATCGGACTAGCGTTGGACACTGCGGTGTACAGGATACCGTTGTAGATAATGGTTGTCGCGCTGGTCCATGTAGCTGTCGGGTTGGCCGCAAATACCGGCCCGGCACCCACCACGGAGCTGAACACTGCCACGATCAGCGGGGACACGAAGCCTAGTAACATCAGACGCGCTTTGGTTGCCATCTTTAACCTGTGTATCTGCATCCCTTGTAGTCCGCTTATGTAATGTACTATAGCGAATGCAGTGCAAAAAAACCAGTAACGGCTGTGCGGCAATTCGCGCCGTGTATAATAGAATACAAGCGTATGAAACGATCTTTCAGATACTTGTTGCTCTACGGAGCGGTACTCACCGGCCTGCTGTTTACAGTGCTGCCGGTAGCAAAGGTTGCTGCTGCTGTAGCCCCGCCGCCGCCGACCGTAACCACGGCTTGCCAGCTGCCTGACGGCCGCCAGGGAGTGCTGCAAACCGACGGCCGGACGTGCTGCCCCGGTGGTGCTACCACTGTCGAGCAATGCGTCTTCGGTAAGTATATTACTCCAGTCATCGAGCTCCTTTCCGCGGCGGTAGGTCTGTTAGTCGTTATAAGCGTTGTATACGGCGCGTTCGAAATTGTAACCGCAGGCTCCGAGGTGGCCAAGGCCGCCGCGGGACGGAAGCGCATCATTCAGACGCTCATCGGCCTGTTCGCGTACATGTCGCTCTTCGCGTTGCTGCAGTTCCTCGTTCCGGGAGGGCTTGTCTAATGGATGCGATGCTTGTGCGTCTGACCAGTCATTTCGCCGTCCTCGATTGCACGACGAAACATAACTTCCTGGGCTTAGTGCCCTGGCACGAATACCTCAAATTTCAGGACGTAGGCGGAGCCTGCGAGATACAGAACTTTACCCTGCTCGGTACCCACAGCAGTTTGCTGCTTATTCTGCTGGCTATCGTGGACGACCTGTTGCGCCTGGCGGGTCTGTTCGCGGTCATTTATATAATCTACGCGGGAATTAAGTACATTATGAGCCAAGGCTCGCCGGACGAAACCGGCAAAGCCCTGGAGTCTATCAAAAACGCGCTGACAGGGTTGGTGCTTGCGCTTATTGCCATACCGCTCGTTTCCTTTCTTGCCGGCCGTTTTGATAACACCCCCGGCAGCAACACGCGGCTGCCCGGCTTGGATTTGAGCAGCTTGCCAAACCCGGGCGGCATAGATAACGGCAACATCGTTGCTGTTCTTCTTAGCGTCGTCTTTAGCATCGTCGGGGCACTGGCGTTATTGTACCTGGTGATCGGCGGTTACAATTACGTTACATCAAACGGCGAAGCCAACAAAGCTGCGAAGGCTAAGAATACCATACTGTACGCCTTGATCGGCCTGGCCGTCGCCATAGCGGCGCAATCTATCGTATCGTTCGTGACGAATAGGTTTTTTAAGTAAGACCTCTTGGATTTAAATTATAATCCTAATTCCCGTTATGGCCCTGGTGTGTACGATTTTCCATGCCCGTGAAGTATAATCAGAATAGCTATGAGACGATTTTTCAGCCGTTTCGGACTATTGCCCTATGGTATCGCATCCTTGGCCGTTGTAGCCAACCTGTTGTTTGTACCGGTCACGGCCAGCGCCAGCGCGTTCGACATATTTAACAATGCCTGCCAATCTCCCGATGCCTCCCCGAGCGCGGTATGCCAAGATAAGGGCAAGGGCGGGACTAACCCCCTCACTGGCCCCAACGGAGTTATACGCAAGGTCGCCGTTATTACCGCGGCGATCGCCGGTATCGCGGGTGTCGTTATGCTGATCCTGGCGAGTCTGACTTACATTATGGCCAATGGCGAAGCCGGCAAGATCAAGCAGGCGCAAGACATGATAAAGTATACGATCGCCGGCCTGGTGGTCGTTGCTCTAGCTGATAGTATTATCAGTTTTGTACTAAACAAGCTGCTCTAATCCGGCTCCCTGCCGGCAGTCACCAATTTGTGGCAGTGGCACGATCTCGGCATGCTCATGTATACTATTGGCAGGATGAAGATTATGAAGAGCCTACTGCTTACACTGGGGATTATACTGCTGGGGCTGCAGATTGCAGCGCCCGTCGCTACCGCTGCTGTGTCGGTGCCTGCGCCGAACCTTGTCGCGGATACGAAGAGCGATGTATGTAGCGGCATTGGTTTGGCGGGTGGCGGCTGTGGCGACAACGGGGGACAAGTGAACACGACAATCGCTGCGGCGGTGACAGTACTATCTGTTATCGTGGGCGTTGTTGCTGTTATTATGATTATCCTCAGCGGCCTGACATACATTACTTCGGACGGTGAAACATCAAAGATTGCCAAGGCCAAGACGAGCCTTATCTATGCGATTGTCGGTTTGGTTATCGTAGCCGTTGCGCAAACGATTGTACATTTTGTGCTTGGCAAGGCGACCAATGGCTAGCGCCTGCGTGCGCTAAGCCATTAGCATATTAGAGTTGCACTCTCGCGGCTGCCGCTATGTGCGCAAAGCATAATAATAACTCTGAATCTCGAAACCTACCACCCCAGTGCTAACAACTGGTATCCGAGCAGGATCCTGATGTAATGCAGGGCGTAGCCCTGCATGCTCCTTGGAAAGCTGCTCTGTAAGTGGAGGTGCTGCTTCAAGTAATCGAAGACG
>JBGPNM010000019.1:0-17182 GCA_041487535.1 Candidatus Saccharimonadia bacterium | reverse complement strand
GTGAGAGCCTGCTCGTGTCGGTTAACGATGCCGGCCTAGCCGCCTCAGCCAAACATATTCAGCAGTACATCAGTTAGATTACTGTACCTCCCCGCCAAGTAGCACGCCTACCGGCTGCAAATGGGGCTCGGTCTCATTGATTCTGAGAGAGGAAGTTAGTCGTTGCTAGATATGGATAGCTTGTATATACTCCGTATGTTCACAGATAATTAAGGACCGATATGGCAATACTTGAGCCGCCGCCGCAGATTACAAACCGTGACATAACACGGGCAACACTCAGACTGTTCTGGCGGGCCAGTTTCCAACAAAAGTGGAGCTTGTGGCTGGCATACATCGGGCGGCTGCCGTCTTTCTTCCTGCAGAATACCATTGTACCGCTAGCCGTGGCATACGGCTTGCAAGCGATTGTTGAACACCGTTTTAACGCAGTTGCCGGCTATGCGTGGAGTGTGCTCTGGTTGACCGTGCTGGCCGGCCTTCTATTAGCGCTTGGCACTTGGGCTGTGGCCAGGAATGCAATCGTGGCCGGCGAATACGTGCAGCGGGCGGTGTTTGCCAATTACCTTGATAAAGATTACGAATTCTATGGGAACACCTACTATGGAGCGCTCGGTGCGCAGGCGGTGCGCTTGCGCGACGCGGCATCAGATTATGGCAAATTGGTTACGCTGGACATTCCCAAAGAGGTTATTACAGTCGGGACCGGACTGGTAGTGATTGGCTTCAGCTCGCTGCCGCTGGCGGCCATTACGCTTGTCTGTATGCTGTTTGTCCTAAGCTACACGATGTGGAGCAGCCGGTGGCGGGTGCGCCATAGGCGTAAGCTGAGTGAGGTGTCAAGCGTCCTTGCTGGTGTTATTGGTGATGCCTTGACACATAGCGTTACCGTTAAAAGCTTTGCAGCTGAAGGATATGAACAGGGACGTTTAGACGAAGCCTTGAAGCCCTGGGCAAAGGCGCAATTTGCGAGCTGGACAACCTCTATCCCGGCAGACGTAGGTAGAAACACGCTGGCTGCGGTAACCATTGCCATATTGCTGCTTATGACGGCGAGTTTATACCACAAAGGTACCATAAGCTTTGCCGTGGTCGCCTTGGTGCAGCTGTATGTACTCAGGATGATTGCCGTAACGCAAGATATCGCCGAAACAGTGAAGGCCTATGAGACGGCCATGGGTTCGTGCTACCAATCGGTAAAAACGATGCTGATTGAGCCAACGGTTGCCGACAGCAATGATCCCGTGCATCTGCCGATGCGAACAGCACCGCACGAACTTCGCTGCCATAATATCCGGTTTGCCTACGACGGGAATAAGAAAAAACTGGTTATCAAAGATTTTTCGCTAACAGTAAAGCAGGGGGAAAAGGTTGGGTTGGTAGGTTATTCCGGCAGCGGCAAGACGACACTAACCAAACTGATACTGAGGTTTCTGGATGTTGAACGGGGCTCGATTGAAATTGACGGCATTCCCATCAACACCATGCGCCAACAAGAGCTCCGCCGGCTGATTGCGTATGTACCGCAGGAGCCGCTGCTGTTCCATCGTTCCATAGCTGAAAATATCGTCTACGGCAACCCCTCAGCAAACCGCAAGGCACTGCTCGCGGCAGCGCGCATGGCGCACGTGGATGAATTTGCAGAAGATTTACCGGATAAATACGAAACATTAGTAGGCGAGCGTGGCGTCAAGCTGTCGGGGGGTCAGCGGCAGCGTGTGGCAATTGCCCGCGCGATTATAAAGGATTCGCCGATTCTGATTTTGGACGAGGCAACCAGCGCATTGGATAGTAAAAGCGAGAAACTGATCCAGAAAGCTTTGTGGAACCTTATGAAAGATCGCACAGCTTTGGTTATCGCCCATCGGCTGAGCACGATTCAGCGCATGGACAGAATCGCCGTTATAGATAAGGGAAAACTTGTGCAGATTGGCACACACGACGAGCTATTGCGGGAGCCGGCAGGAATCTACGCAACGCTTTGGGCGCATCAAAGCGGCGGGTACATCGGAGAGCCAAAATAGGATGCTTCAGTCCAGCATGTGAAGTCTGATCGATTTGATAGAGTCTGTTCAGAAACAAGAACCGACTTGTTATAAGAGAGTAGCCGCCCACGATTAATCTGGAACTAGAGCAGTATTTACGGTATAATCACCTCTGTTCTGTGCTGTTTAGGGAAAAGAGCAGCCGGAGCGACGGATTCACTCCGCGTACCGCGTGGGTGGGAAAAACCGAAGGTTTGTCCAATTACCGGCTCCACGGGGTGTGGCGCAGTTGGCTAGCGCGTGCGGTTTGGGACCGCAAGGTCGAAGGTTCGAGTCCTTTCACCCCGACCAAGCATAAGCATTATTGATACAGAAGTACTTCGCCCCTGTCTTTTGCGTTGGTTACATGCTTGACAGTGTATATACATATGTATATCATCGGAGCGGAGGACATTAACAGTGAAAACGACTTCAAGCATTAGAAAATGGGGTAATAGCCTTGCTATTCGCATACCAGCTGCGGTGGTTCAAGACCTAGCCTTAACCGAGAACAGTACCGTCCAGATTGTCAGTAATGGGGTGGTTGCTACGCTTCAACCTCAAAAACGCAAACAAGCAACGTTGGATGAACTTGTCGCGGCCATTACTCCTCAGAACCTTCATCAAGAGATAGATTGGGGATGCCCAGTTGGTAAAGAAGTATGGTAACTGGACACACCCCTGAAAGAGGAGATATTGTCTGGCTGAGCTTTAGCCCGCAACAAGGTCATGAGCAAGCGGGTATGCGGCCGGCTATCGTACTCTCTTCTAAAAGTTACAATCAAAGCTCTAAGTTGATGCTAGCGTGTCCAATTACATCAAAGATCAAAAATTACCCGTTTGAGGTACGAATTAGGGCTGGAGCAATTGATGGAGTAATCCTGGCTGACCAAATCAGAAATCTGGACTGGACGGCAAGAGGTGCGTCATTTGCCGTGAGGGCTCCTCATAGTGTAACCGAGCAAACGCAAAAGCTCGTAGAAATCCTACTAGAAGACTAATATTCAATGGCTTCTAGCATTTCCGAACCGCGTACGCTATAATCACCTCTGTTCTTGGCTGTTTGATGTTAGGGAAAAGAGCAGCCGGAGGCGCGGATTTACTCTGCGACCCCGCGCGATGGGAAAAACCGCAGGTTTGTCCCATTACCCTCCCTCGGGGATTAGCGCAGCTTGGTAGCGCGCGGCGTTCGGGACGCCGAGGTCGTCGGTTCAAATCCGGCATCCCCGACCACGTTGGAACTGCTTCCAATTTTTGCAGGAAATTTGCCCACAGATGATAGATGTTTCACGGTAGTCGACGGCTATAGTGATTACGGTGCTACAATGGTCTGGTGATTGGCGTATATATAGCAGTAGCTATTGTTTTTATACTCATTTGCATTTCCGAACTGCTTTGGCGCCGCCGAAAGATTGATACGGAATATACGCGGAAATTTGTCCACATTTCTGTCGGATCGTTCGTGGCGTTTTGGCCCTTGTTTTTAAGCCGCGCTGAGATCGTTGGCTTAAGCGCCGTCTTTGTCGCAGTCGTTGCCGTATCGTATAGGTTTAAGCTTTTTAAAGCGATTCACAGCGTCCAGCGGCCGACGTGGGGGGAAATTTGTTTTGCACTATCCGTCGGACTTCTGGCTGTGCTGGCGCCAAATAATTGGGTGTATGCGGCGGCGCTTCTGCACATGAGCCTAGCGGACGGTTTGGCGGCTGTTATCGGGATGAGGTTTGGAAGGTCCAGCCGCTACCGTATTGCCGGTTATACCAAGAGCATAGCCGGCACGCTGACATTCTTTTTCGTATCGCTCGGGATACTCGCCGCGTATGCCCTGTTAGTGCCTGAGCCGTTTGGTTTGTGGCTTATTGCCGCAGCCGGGGGCGCAACAGTCTTAGAAAACTTCGCCATCCGCGGGCTGGATAACCTGCTCATCCCGGTCTATATAGCTGCCATCCTGGGCTTTGTAAGCTAACGGACGGCAGGGAGCTGCTTTGGCATGCTGTGAGCGCGCAGGGCGTTAAAAATGACGATAACGTCCACGAATTCCTGCACAATAGCACCGTATAGCGGCGGAAACTTACCCGTGGCGAATATTAGCATCAAGGCGATGCTGAGGCCAATACCTATAAGGATACTTTGCGTGGCGATGCGGAAGGATCGATGGGCGATGTCGGCGGCTCTGGCGACCAGTTCCAGTTTGTCCCGCATAATCACGATATCGGCGGACTCGCTGGCGGCCGTACTGCCGCGCGCCCCCAGAGCTATGCCGACGTCGGCCAAAGTCAGCACCGGCGCGTCGTTAATGCCGTCGCCCACAAATGCTACCGGACGGTCGGTGAGCGCTTCGACGGCACGGAGCTTGTCGCTCGGGAGCGCTTCGGCATAGACATCGGTGATGCCGAGCTGGGCTGCAATTGAGTCGGCGACCGCCCGGTTATCACCGGTAACCATCAGCGTACGTTTTACCCCGAAGCGGCGTAACAGCTCCAGGGTTTTCTTGGCGTCGGGGCGCACGTTGTCGGTAAAGGTAATATAGCCGGCCAGCTGGCCGTCAATGGCGACGAAGGTTGCTGTTTGCGATATTGTCCGATCTTTAAAATTTGGCGGTGTGCTTACTTTCCGTTCGTGCAGCAGGCCGAATCGGCCTACCTGCACGTCCTTGCCGGCGACATGCGCTTCCAGCCCGAAGCCGGCGATTTCCTTAACATGTTTAGCTTTTATTGTCCGCAGCTGTTTGTCAGCTGCCGCCCGGGTGATGGCTGCGGCGAGGACATGGACGGAACTCTGTTCCAAGCTGGCTGCATAGGTTAGCACGTCGGCTTGGGTAAACGGTTGGAAGGCGACTACGGCGTCGGCTTCGGGAACGCCGCGGGTCAGGGTACCGGTCTTATCGAACGCAAACGTTTTCGCTTCGGCCAGGCGTTCCATCGCCGTGCCGGTCTTGATGATAATGCCGTCGCGCGAGGCGCGGCTCATGCCGGCAATGAGGGCGATCGGCGCGGCCAGGATCAGCGGGCAGGGTGTGGCAACGACGATTACTTCCAGGAACCGGATAGCTTGATGGCTCAGAATCCAGGCGATACCGGCGATAGTGTAGGCGACGATGGTAAAAGGGATGCTGTAGCGGTCGGCCAGCCGCACAAACGGCGCGGGGTTTTCGGCTGCCGAACGGACCAAGCGGATAATCTGCTGGTACTGGCTTTCCCGGGCCGGGCGCAGGGCTTTGGCGGTAACAGCGCCGTCGATATTGACCGATCCGCTCAAAATTTCGCCGCCCGGCTCTTTCATCACCGGCAGGCTTTCGCCGGTCAGGCTGGACTCATCGAAACTGCCGGCACCCTCAAGAATAACGGCGTCTACCGGCACGACCTCCCCCGGTTTGATAATAATCTTATCGTTGGTATCCACTTTGCTTGCCGCTACATCAACGACTTGGCGCTTCTGCACCAGATGCGCCGTTTGCGGTTCGCGTTTTAATAGGTCGTGGAGTTCGCTCCGTGCCCGGGCAGCCGCAAAAGCTTCCAGCGACTCGCCGCCGGTTAACATCACGACTATCACGATTCCCGCCCAGTACTGATGCAGAATTACCGAGGTGACGATGGCAGTTGCCGCCAATATGTCAATGCCGTAGCTGCCGTTTCGCAGATCATTCCACATGCGTCCTATTATCGGAAGAACGGCAATGATACAGACGATGCCGAGTACCCAGTGTGCATAGTAATGCTGCCTCGTTATTTCGAGTATCCCGGCGGCAATCATGCCGGCGATCGTAAAATAGAAGAGCTTATAAGAACGCACCACACCTATCACACGTTTCATTAAAACCTCACCAAAATTTACTTACAATCAGTATAGCATCGCTAACCTGGGGCGGCGAAGCGATAGCAATTTAAATACACGAATAATCGTAGTCGAGATTCTTAGATACGAATTGCGTCAGGACTACTTGGCTGCCACTGGTCAACGGGGAGGCGGCCGAACACATCGTCTTGGCTGATGATTGTGAAGAAGCTCCGGCCAGCCAGCTTTTCAGGGAGTTCAGCGGGCTGGAAGTTGCGACGGCGCCGACAATTTGGCCCCATTGGTAGTTCGTGGAGTAGAGGCCGGCTGATGCGCCGATGCTCTGGAAGTAGGCGGTCATGCCCTCCAGATCGGCGGCGTTCGCCGTTTTGTCTGTTTGCCAGGTGTTAGCTGTCTCCACATCCAGCCACCAGAGGTAACTTGCGGGGCTTGGAACGCCGCGGATAGTGGCGTCATCGTAAGCTTTGGCGTAGCCGTACATATATGCACAGGCGGTATCGACGTTGCCGGTGCATGTGCCGTACGGATTGGCGACAGTTGAGCCGCCATAGTCGTTGGAAGCTGGCCACCACGTCCCTTGGTGGCCGGGGTTTGCTGTATTTACGTACAACGCAGCGCTTGGCTGGCCAGTGTCGCCGGATGAGGTGTTGGCCCAAGACAACTCTGCCGCGAAGCACGGATTAGTAGTATTCGCCAGGCCGTCATTGACACCGACGATGCCGAATGCCTGCCCGCCCGGTAGCCGTTTGTTGCACTGCGGCCACGAAATATCATTTCCCAGCAGCGTAACAGATCTAACCACTGCCGCGGGCTTGGCAGCCATAGCGACGCCGCCAATCAGACCCGTTACTGCCAGCGCTGCAACCCCCGCCGAAGCCACCTTCAACATAACCGTTCGCATAGTAGCTTAAGTATATCACTGCCCGCATAGCGTGTTGAACTACTGTAAATAACCGAGCCGGGTAAAAAGTGTGACCGAGGGCGGCGTAAGCTTGTAGTTGCTTATGTCTGTTAAATCCACCCAGGCAATCCTTACCAGGTCATCAGTAAGGCTGGTTTCTATTCCTGAGGAGTCCTGGTCGATATCTACACGATATACGTTGAATTTCATTTTGCATAACACCGTTTCGCCGCTGTCTTTGAGTACTTTTTCGGTTTCACCTGTCCCTTTGTCATCCGCAAGACTGACCCTCGCAGACGCTATATCGATGCCGACTTCTTCGAGTATTTCTCGGTGCAGCGCCTCGATCTGATCTTCCCCCTCGTCAATGCCGCCGCCGGGTATATGCCAGCAGTCTGCATAGACCCCGCCGCCGTTGCCGTCTTTCATTCCCATCAGGAGTTTATTATCCTTTGAGAAAATCAGTGCAGATACAATGTCTCGGTGTATTGTTCTCATACGTCCACTATAACAAAAGAAGGCTTAAGCAGCCTTCTTTATATCATAAAATTAATGGGGCGAAAGATGGGAATTGAACCCACGACCTCCTGCGCCACAAGCAGGCGCTCTAACCAACTGAGCTACTTCCGCCAGATTAATGAGACAAACCTAACGGTTTTTCTCATCGCGCCGGGCGCCGGAGTAAATCCGTCGCTCGGGCTGCTCTTTTCCCAAGCCGCAAGCTGCCCTACGGACAGTCGACTACGCTCCTTGGTTTGGAAATTTGTAAAACAGCAAAGAACAGGGGTGATTATAGCTGAAACCGGTGCACAATTCAATCATCCGTACTGACGGATGCTATAATTCGCTGCATGAAGCGGTCGTCTTTTCCCAAGGACTTTCTGTGGGGTGCCAGTACGGCGGCCCACCAAGTGGAAGGCGGCACACACAACCAGTGGAGCGAATGGGAGCACAGAAATGCCGAACGGCTGGCGCGCACGTTTGGGAAACGATTAGGCTGGCTCCCGGACTTTGAGGCCGTGAAAGCCGAGGGCACGGACCCTGCCAACTACATTTCCGGAAGCGGCGTGGAACACTATCAGCGCTACAAGGAAGATTTTGCACTGCTGAAGCAGCTCAATATGAACGCCTATCGTTTTAGCATCGAGTGGTCGCGTATCGAGCCGGAAGAGGGCAAATGGGACGAGGCAGCCATCGAACACTACCGTGAATATATTGCCGAGCTTAAGCGTTTAGATATCGAGCCGGTACCGACGCTCTGGCACTGGACGATGCCGGTGTGGTTTACCGACAAGGGCGGTTTTGAAAAGCGGCAAAACATCCGCTACTTTGAGCGTTTCGCTCAAAAAATGGCTGAAGAGTATGGCACCGAGTTGCGCTATCTGTTGACGCTCAATGAGCCACATGTTTATACCGTAGTCAGCTACTATGGGGGCGAGTGGCCACCTCAGCGGAAGAATCCGCTGCTTGCCATGCGGGTGTATTGGAACCTCGTCCTTGCTCACCGCCGTTCGTTTGCGGCGATAAAGCAAGTCCATCCGCAGCTTCATGTTGGCATTGCTATGCACATGGCCGGTGCCAAACCGGCACGCCGATTGGACTGGCTTGGTGTGATAACAGCGAAGGTGTCGGTATTTGTGTTTAACCGCTGGTTTCTCAACCGCATTCGCCAGCAACAGGACTTCATCGGTGTGAATTACTACTTTGCTAATTATTATCACGCAATACGGCCCTATGCCGCACCCGGCCCGAAAAGCGACCTAGGCTGGTACATGGAACCCAGCAACATCGAACAGGTGCTAATGGACACCTGGAAGCACTATCATGTGCCGATTATTATCACCGAAAACGGCTTGGCCGATGCTAAGGATGCCAACCGGCAGTGGTGGCTGGAAGAGACGTTGGGCGCGCTGGAGCGGGTACTTGCTAGTGGTGTAGATTTACGCGGTTACCTGCATTGGAGCCTGCTGGATAACTTTGAGTGGGCATACGGCTGGTGGCCGAGGTTCGGCCTCGTGGCGGTTGACCGCACAACTATGCACCGCACCATCCGTCCGAGCGCCCGATGGTTTGCAGAACAGATCAACCGCCTGCGGTAGCCTCCACTGTGGGCGGGGTAGGATAGCGTTACCTAGTTCAATGCAGAGACACCAGCTGAGACGCAGCAAACAACAGCGAAGTGATTCCAAGGTATCGATTAGAAGACATTGTACCGTTGGGCCGGTTATTATGACTCTTTTTGGTATATCGGGAACGAATGGTGCATACCCGTCATCCTTCAAACAGAGGTGTGATGGTGTGCCCTAGCGTTTCAGCTTGTTCTTGCACCAGCGTCAACGGGTCGGTTTCCTGGCCGGAAGGCTCACTGGAATGCTCGTGGTAATCCTGATTAGCCATCGATTTCCGTTTCCTCCGTGTCAGGAGCAAATTCTTCGATAATATAACTGAGTTTTTGGGCTTCTTCTACGTCACCGCTAGCCAAAGCTGCTTGCACATCATATAAGGCCTCTACAAACGCTTGCTCCTCCGGAGTCCTAAACCCCTCTCCTGATGATTCATCATCTTGCGGATAGTCAAGTCGCGGTATTTCATACGCCATTCGGTTTATTCCTCCTTTCTAACAATAAGGCGGCTTGTGCCCGCCCGACGTTAGGTTGTTTTCTAAAACGCCTATCGGGTCTGCTGCTACTGAAATTACTTGCGCGCAGGGGTGTCGCTGATTTCGGCGGCGGCATCCACGGTTTCCGGCGTAAGCGGCATGTTTTCTCTCTTCTTTCCGCGGGACAACCGGGTTCCGTCAGGCCTCTTGTTAAGTTTCACCCCAGAACTGAGTTATGTCAAGAGGTATGCAAAGTTAAGCTCTTGACAACATGACGTGAGGCGGCTATACAAGCAAGCGGGTACGAGATAGAGCAATGTAACTGCGATGCCGCAGAGGAGTATACATGACAAAGCAACCTGAATCCGGTGAACCGTTCGGGAACGGTTACCAAAATATAATCGGTGGCACCTTGCCGTACAATACGAGGCATATTCCGCTGACTGAATATGACATATACGCTCTTCGCCGCAGTTGGGAAAATGCGATTGCGGCAGGCAAGCCTGCAATGGCAGAACTGATAGAACAGGTTGCAGACGTATACAGGGGAGAAACTGAACAAGCGCTGAATCTCAACAACGGCAGCAAACCCGATATTCCACTGCCATGACCATGTCGCACATAACTACTCCCAGCGCCCTGGCCTAAAGCCGGCTATGCTCTATTTGTCTGATGAGATGACGGAACGCCTGGCCGCGGTGGCTGATAGCGTTCTTTTCTTCCATGGACATTTCTGCCATCGTCCGCGTTTCGCCTTCGGGTACCACGGTAAAGTCAAAGCCGAAGCCGTTTTCGCGGCGGGGTTCCACGGCGCGGCCGTGGATGATGCCCTCACCGGATAACATCTGCTTGCCGTCGTAAAAGGCGGCGACGCAGCGGATGGTGACTTTCGGTTCGGGCTCGTGTGCAATTACCAATAATGCACGCTTGCCCAGCGTTTTCTCGAAGAATTTGAAGAAAGGGCCCGGCAGCCCGCCGAGTCCGTCCAGCCCGGTGGCGACGTCTTCGACAATGACCGGCGCCTTGATCGCCTGGTAGGCGCGCCGCACTTTGTCTTCAACTACTTCCCGGACGTCCAAACTCTGGATTTCAGGCAGGTCAATAGATTGTGCAATGATTTTTAGCGAATCCGGCACAAGCGCCTGCAGTTCGCGCAGCTTATTAGCGTTGCCGGTGACGAGGGTAATAGTCTTCATAAGAAAGTTTGCTTAATCTCATGTTCCAATGATTTTCGCCATAACATCGTGAAGTTTTTATTAGATGTAAAGCTTTGCGGTATCATTACGTCGGTATACAGCTTGCCGAGTAAATGGTCTACCTCATGTTGCAATATACGGGCATGCCAACCTTTGGCGGTGTATGAAACTTCCTTACCTTCACGAGTCCAGGCAGTAAGCCTGACTGCCTTTGACCGTGCAACGGCGCCAACGTAACCATCAACGCTTAAACAACCTTCGAAGTAAAGTGCGGTTTCAGTATCTATAACTTCGAGGCTGGGATTAATCAACACCTTAAGGCCGACTGGTTTTCGGCCTTCTTCCTTAAGGAGGTTTTCTGGTACCGTTTCGTGATACGAAGCCTTATCTTCAATGATAATTATTTGTAGTGATTCACCAATTTGGGGAGCAGCGAGCCCAACACCAGGCGCATCGCGTAAGGTATCAATCATAAAATCAATTATGTCCTGAACCTTTTGGGTGTGCAGCAGCTGCTTCGAGACGCGCTTAGCGGGCTTACGGAGAATAGGCTGGCCTGTCTGGTATAACTTCAGTAACATTTTATTGAAATTCCTGTGGTGCAACGTCATTGGTGAGGTTAGAATTTTGCTAACTAGCTCTTTCCCTCGTTAATTTTATCCCAGTCCCACTCGCGGTCTATGTTGTAATTAAGTTTCTTAAGAATTGATTTTTCAATATCAACCCCCATAACCCCACAGAGGTGCAGAATGCGCTGGATTGCATCGCCTAGCTCTTCTTCAAAACCGTCTTTGCCGTCAATATTCTTATGTCTGTAGGCTTCAAAAGCTTCTGATATTTCAGAGTGAATCAGTGCTATCTTTTCGGCAACACTAATGTCGCTTGGCTTGGTGCCAAAACCTTTGGCTTTGGCTTGAGCCATCACAAGCTCTGTAATCTGGGTAATAGTTAATTTTTTACTCATTATGTTCCTTGTTTGGTGCCCCGGGTAGGATTCGAACCTACGGCCTTGAGCTTAGAAGTCTCCTGCTCTATCCACCTGAGCTACCGGGGCACGAACATCTTTCCCCCAGCTGCATAACAGCTGGAGAATTTTGGCCATGGCTACATATTTACCTTGCGGCAAAGTCATAGCTGGCCAATTTTTCAAACCAAGGAGCGGGGGTCGGAGGGTTCTCCGACGTGGTGCGGGATGGGGTAGTCGAAACCCCGTCTCAAGTTTGGAAAACTTGCATATTAACCGTTATACGAATCCCGCCAACAGGGGTGATTATAGCACTAGAGTGCGGATTGTGCTAATTGACGCGCGTGCCGGGCCCTGCCGTAACGGTCTGCTTCCAGGGACCGTCCGGGACATTGCCGGCATCCGCAAACATCCAAGTGCAGCTGCTGACGTCTTGCAGCCCCAGGTAGTCTCGAACTGCCGGCGAAACATCAAGGCCGGCTAAGACTCCCTCGCTGTTCTTCGGCAGTGCTTTGCCGAAAACGTACGCCATATCGTCGTCTTCGAACGGGCCGGCATCCTCCCACTGGGCGTAAACTGTTTTGTTGCCGTGGCTGATTGCGATCCAGCTGTTTTTGCACCACGAATACGGCTGGTCCTTCACGCGGCCGTACTGCGGGCAATTTGTACCGCTCGCTTTGCGGTTGCCGTTGTTGGTGAGGTCACTGTAGGGAAGCGCAACGTAGAACGGATTCTCTTTGGGAATGAAGGCCGCCGGCCGGTAGCCGGTACGGTGAGCGGGGTCGTCTGTGCCGCCGAAGTGTTGCCGCCATGCTCCGTCCCAGGCGCTGGCGCTGTTAGCGATGTAGTCGTTGCTGTTATCCGCCGTCTCGCCGACCCAAAATATGGTTGTCGTTATATCCAGGTGGGTAATCGCTGGCGCTGTCGAGGGCTTTGCCGTCACCATCGGACCTGCGGGCACAGCAAACTGGATAGGTAGCGGTGCGAGCTGGTTCTGCTGGAAGAGTGTGCTGTGCGTAACCGAATGAGTAGGAGCGGCTGCGGGTTCAGACAAGCCGAACAAGAGGGCAATCGGGGCGAGAAGGCAAGCTGCGGCCAACAATACGTATTGGAAACGGCGGCGTACAACAACCCTAGAGTTGTGGTAGTACTTCATTGATGGCTTGGTGCACTGTTTCTGTTGCCGCGCCAGAATTTTTCAGGTAAGCCATTTCCGCATCAAAGTCAGATGGTTGGGTGGTGTACAGGTCGTCGCCGGGGGCAATGGGGGTAGCCGCGACTTCGTGGTAGACCAGGATCAGCCAGGTCTTATTGGCGATAGTTCCATCAATCCAAGCTTGGACCTGGGCCCGGCTGATATTGCTGTCTACCTCCTCGATTTTCAGCTGCGCTAGGTCAAAACTATCCTTGCTGTTATAGCCCGCATTCACGGTGCGCTGGCTTTGGTAGTACTGCTTGCCGACGCTGATGGTATTGCTGTTGTAGGCGCCATACGGGTAGGCAAAGTCGGTGACCGGTACGCCCAGGAGGTTCTGCAGGGCGGATTGGCTGCTGGCCATCTCGCTAACCAGCTGCGTCTGCGAAACGGTGGTGAGGTCGGGGTGGGTCACCGAATGGGAACCGATTTCGTTGCCGGCGGTCTGCAGATTCTTTACTTGGGTGCCAGTCATGTAATCCGGCTGGTCGGTCAGCTCGCCGGAAATGATGTAAAAGGTGCCCGGCAGGCCGTACTTCTGCAGCACCGGCAGCGCATTTTGGTACTGGCTGGCCCAGCCGTCATCAAGCGTGACGCTGACAATGCCGCGGTTAAACGCCGGCGGCGTGTATTCGAGTAGCGAATAGTCGTCACTTACCACGTAACCAGCTTTGGCGATCAGCTGATACGCCGCCATACTCTTGGCGCCTGCCGGTGCGGTGAACGTAGCGGTATATTTTGTCCAATTAGTATTGGCGAGCACGTTGCCGAGCCAGTAGTATTGCACGCTGCCGTCGTTCATCGTCACTTCGGCGTCTACCTCGGTATCGACATTAGATTGATACCAGTTCGTATATTGGTATGTCTTACCCGCAGTTACTGGAATATCGGCATAGTACCAGTTGGCCGCGCCGCTGCTATATTGGCTTATTTCAGCTTTGATACTATGGCTGCCGATGTGGCCGGTGTTGAGGTAACTGAAGGCGGCGGTATTAGCGCCCCAGCTGCTGCTGAGCCAGCCCTGCGGAGCGGCACCGTTGGCAGTTTCCAGCGATGGGTTCGGGATGAGGTTCGGGCTGGTCGGAGGTGTAATGCTGTTTTGAACATTCGCGGTAATGCTGGTGCTGGCGGTCAAGTTACTGGTATTGCGGGCGGTAGCAGCAATGGTGTGGCTGCCGTTTGCGAGCTTGGTGGTATCCAAGCTGACGCTGTACGGTGCCGTTGTATCTTCGGTACCGACATTGGTGCCGTCAACCTTAAATTGCACGCCTGCAACGCCGACGGCATCGGTGGCAGTGGCGCTGAGCGTTTGGATGCCGCTGGCGGTTGCACCGGTCAAGGGCGCTGTAATACTTACGCTTGGCGGCGTCGGTGTTACGGTGCCGTTGCCTTCCGTAAGGCTAAAATCGTCGGTCTGCAGTGCGCCAACTCTGTTAATAAGATGGAATATGGTAAGCGTTTTGGCGGTGGCGGGAGTGGTAAAAGCCGCGTTAGCTTGCTTCCAAACGGTCGCACTGGCGGCCGGACTGCTCAGGTAAGCATACGAGAGCTTGCCGCTAGCATCGGCGTACTGAATATCAATTTCGGTGGCGACGTTTGCTTTATAAAATTCGCTGTAGGTGTATTTTGTGCTGGGCTTAACCGCGGTAGGCGTAAAGTACCACTTGGCATCACCGCTGGTGCGGCTTGTCATGCTCAGATAGAGGCTCCGGGATCCCGTATGGCCTTCGGTAGTCTTGTAGGTAAACGTCGCGGCGTTGGTGCCCCATTTGCCAGTGGCCCAGCCGCTCGGTGACGTACCGGCAGCCGTTTCGACCGAAGCGTTGGCTATTAGGTTAGCGCCGGCAGCGCCGGCTACAGCCGCAGGGGCAACAGCAGTTATGAGTAACATTAGGCTTACGAGAACGAGTGCGGCCTTTTTAAACATTACAAATTTCTCCCAGTCTCCCGCCCGTGTATCACCAGTTACATATTAACCAAACTCTACATTGACTATGGCAGATCGTCAAGACCTATAACAGAGGTAACTACAAGCATTATAAGAAGCTCATGCTATTGTTATAAAAGCAAAAGTATTATATAAGGCTTGACATAAACGCAATGAAGTATATAATGTGGCTGTATCTTCAATAATTAACGTGAGGTATAGAGACATGAGTGGAACTGGAAGAGTCTTGGGTGGATCAATTTCAACGGTGGCCGTTGGCGCAGCCGTGCTGCCAAACACGGGCGGTAACGTAGTTGTAACACTTGCAATTGCGGTGGCTGCAGGCTTGCTGACATGGGGCGCTCTTTACGCCTACATGAACCGCAAGTCGGCCTAATTACCCGTTAGTTCAGATAACAAGGGTGTGTTATGGTCAGCAGAAAGCAATCAATTTTCCGCCGAATGGCCAACATCCTTGCAACGGGTATGGTGCTGGCAGTGTTTGTCATACCGGTTATTGTAACCGGCTGGTGGATCGTCAGTGGAGTGAACAAACACGATCCGCGCAAGATTGTGCCGGCTTCGTCATTCCAAGTTCGCCCGGCGGACCGGGGTGCTCACTCTCTGCATACCTTTCAAGAACCCGTTGTCTCTATCACCTTTGACGACGGCTGGGAATCGGCATACACGCAGGCCTTCCCGGTATTGCAGCGCTATGGTTTCCATAGCACGCAATATGTTATTACCGACGAATTCAATAATAACGCCTATATGTCGGTTGATCAGCTGCGGGCTATGCTGGCAGCAGGCACCCAGATAGGCGGGCATACCGTTACTCATGCCGATCTTACGACGCTTACAGCAGCGGAGCTGAAGCACGAGCTGAAAGACTCCCAGGACACGCTGCAGCAGCTCTTTGGCGGCCGCGTGCAAGACTTTACGTCGCCGTACGGCGCATACAATACGTATACCTTGCATGCGATCGGCACCTATTACCGTTCGCAAAAGAATGCCGAGGGGGATGCAGGCCCGGCGACTAACCCGTTGCTGACGGTTAATATAGCAGCGAATTTCAACCCGCTTAACTTCTCCTCTTTCTCGGTCCGCCATGATACAACGCTTGCTGATATTCAACGGCTACTTGATGAGGCTGCTCAGCGTAATGGCTGGATTGTGCTGACCTATCATCAGATAGATGATAGCAACGAAGAGTACGCTGTTACCCCGCAAGCTTTTGCGCAACAGATGGAGCTTGTCGGCCGTTCCCGCCTGCGGAGTGCTACCGTGGGTCAGGTGATGGACGCATTAGGAATGGCCCAAAAGGCGGAGCGTTAGTATGAATACTGTTGCTGCCACGCGGCATTACAGCCGTATCGTTACGCGGCGTATCCGCCGCCATCAGATCCTGCCGATCAGACGCCGTTTCTATGATACGTCGGCACGCGCTAGGCAGGCGCGAGTCTACCGCGCTCCCGCGCAGACGCTACCGGCTCGTAAAAAACTTTGCCTACTGGTTGCTGCGCACAATGAAGAGTTGGTGCTGGCCAAGACGCTTACTTCGGCCATAGAGGCCGGCATGCCGCCGGAGCATATCTACGTTGTTGATGATAACTCTTCGGATAGTACGTCGGCGATCGCCCGCTCAATCATTCCGTTCCAGAACGTGATGCGCGTGCGGCGCAGCGGCAAAGGTTTGGCGCTGACAAAAGCCGCCCGCAGGTTTGATCTTACCAAGCGTTACTCATGGATCCATATCGCCGATGCGGACGGTGCATTTGCGCCGAACTACTTCCAGATTTTCCGCCGCGAGCTGCGCATGAAAAATGCCGCTGCAACCGGCTATATTCGCAGTCTGCCCGGACGGCGCATCAGTGAATATCGGGTATATGAGTACACGGTCGGTATGGAAATTCACCGGCGTCTGCAGGTTCTGTTCAACATCATGCCGGTCATACCGGGCCCGACTTCTTGCTTCCGGTGGGATGTGTTCGAGAAGGTCAACTTCGATAACAAATCCCTGACAGAAGATTTTGATGTTACCATGCAACTGCACCGTCAGAAACTTGGCCGTATACAGTTTATACCCCGGGCGGTCGCCTACACGCAGGACCCGCGCACGATCCGCGATTACACCAAGCAGATAACCCGCTGGAACCGCGGCGGGCTGCAAAGCATGTTGCGGTACAATATTGGCCGCCGCTTGAGCCTGCTGGACGTTTACCTGAGCTACCAGATCATCCAGAATCTGTTGTTTTTTGCATCCTATCTTGTGTGGGTGCCGTATTTGGCTATCTCCCGCCATTCCGGCCAGGTGGTTGCGGCAGCATTCGTCACCGATGTGGGTATAACGTATACAATCACATTGTTTACGGCCCTGCGCACAAAACGGTGGGATGTTCTCAGCGCGTTTCCCCAAGTCTATGCGTTACGCTGGCTGAGTCTGGCAGTATTCCTGAAGGCTTTTGTAGAAGTTGTCGTCTTGCGCAAATTCGGGAATGCGTCGGGTGTTTGGAGTAGCAACCGCTACGTTGTGCGCGCCGACGCGGCAGCTAGAAAAGCTGCCTGATACGCTGCCATAACGCCG